>JBBDRU010000038.1:0-11253 GCA_040905305.1 Salibacteraceae bacterium
GACAACTTAATCAGTAATTACCCTTCTGGCATAGAGGAAAACTTTTGGTTGATGGACCTGCCTTCATATCCAAACACTGAAGGAAGCGTGATCATCATTGACCCGTTTGGAGATGAAGCTGACCGATTTGATTACCACGAAGACATGCATTTTGCGCTGATCAACGACCCTGATGGAGTTTCATTGGAACGCATCAGTGCTTCACTGCCAACCAATGAAGCTGACAATTGGCACTCGGCTTCCTCCACGGAAAATTATGCTACACCGGGGTATTTAAACTCACAAGATTATGACCCCTCTGATGACGCAGCAGAAGTGTCGTTGAGCGCTGAAATCATATCTCCTGACAATGATGGTTATCAAGATGTGGTAAGCATAAATTATCAATTTAATGAACCGGGATATTTGATGAGCGTTTCCATCTACACTGATAAAGGTGTTTTGATAAACCCCTTGGTTTCAAATCGAATCATTGGAAACGAAGGCTCTTTCATTTGGAATGGCACGAAAGAGAACGGAGAAAAAGCCCACACCGGAATTCATGTAATCATGGTTGAAGCATTTAACTTGAACAATAAACAAGAGCGTTTTCGATTGCCTATTGTTGTAGCAACCAAGCTCAATTAGATATTACTTACTTGGTTTAGATTTAATTCTGAGATAACAAAATACATTTAAATGTTTGCACCTTTGCAATAAGTTAAACAAAACTATACGACATGAAAAATCATTTACTCGCTGCTGCGGTTGTGTTTTGCTCGCTCTCCGCAATGGCTCAATGGTCAGTAACTACACTTGGCTCGACTACGGATACCATAACTTTTGATGCTACATTTTCAGGGGTTACTAATGGAACTTTTACAGGCGATGGACTTGAAGCTTCACCGGCATCGGGTCGGCTTGATTCAGATGCATGGAAAATCACAGGAATGTCCGATGGGAGTTCCTCCTTTGGAGGCACTGCAACCAGCGGTGATTTTGCACGAGGAAGTTCTTCGGGCGGAGTTGTTTCCGGAGGAACATACGCTTTTGAGGTGATGACAGGAGACACCGCTTTGGGCGTTCAACCTGGAGGAAGTGACTGGACACCGGGAGACATCATTCTCCGATTGATCAACAACACAGGTTCGAATGTGGACTCCGTATATGTTGGTTATGACTTATACGTTTACAATGATCAGGGAAGAGGCAACACATTTAATTTTTCATACGCAGTAAATGATTCAACATCTTTTACGGCTGTTCCTGAACTAAATGATACCTCTACAGAAACCGCTTCGGCAACCCCTGCCTGGGTGGCATTTCCAAAAAGCGCAATGGTTTACGCACCAATGTCAAATGGCGATACACTCTACCTGGTTTGGACTGGAAACGATGCCGTAGGCGGAGGAAGCAGAGATGAGTTTGCTTTGGATAATATTGCTGTTGAACTTTACGAAGCAGCACCGGCACCTACGGGCTTACCGACCTACCCTATTTCAATGTTAAACACAGAGGATGTTGATGGTGTTGCCGACTCATTGGGCGTACAATGCTTTACCCAAGGTGTTGTGATGGGGGTTGACCTTCGTGGTGGTGCCGGATACAGTTTTACCATTTGGGATAATGGCGGAATCAACGTCTTTTCTACAGTGGATGTTGATGGCTATGTTGTTACCGAAGGCGACTCGGTTTTTCTTCGTGGCACTGTAGGTCAATACAATGGGTTAACACAATTCGAACCGGATTCCATTGCATTGATCAACTCAGGAAATTCAATTCCTCCAGCAACAGTAGTTACTTCACTTGATGAATCTACCGAGTCTGAATTAGTTCGAGTAGAAAATTTTTGGGTGCAATCTATTTCTGGTAGCAATTACACATTAAGCAACGGAACCAATGATGTTGTTATGAGAATCGATGACGATACGGATATTCCCGGAAACGTAACATTTGCTCTAGGCGACACCATTTGCTACGTGATTGGTATTGGAGGTCAATTTGACTTTTCGTCTCCTTTCACGGGGGGATATCAATTCTTCCCACAACGTGCAGCAGACATAGATAATTCGTGTGGAAGCATCCCTCCTGCTCCTGTACCCTACTATCCTATTGCTGACATCAACAATGATGATTCCCTCGGTATGCCCGATTCTATTGGGGTATATTGCTGGACAAAAGGTGTTGTATTAGGTATAGACTTTGACGGAAATGCGGGACTTTCTTTCACACTTTGGGATGAAGAAGGAATCAATATTTTCAACTTTAATGATGTGAGCAACTATGTGGTTGCTGAAGGAGATTCATTGATGGTAAGAGGAACCATTGATTTTTACAATGGATTAACGGAGCTTTTCGTTGATTCGATTGAAGTTATAAATTCAGGTAACCCAGTCCCAGACCCAATGGAAGTAAATGCACCTGCACAGAGCACTGAGTCAGAGCCCATTGTTATCCAGAATGTTAGAGTTATTGATCCTGCTCAGTGGCCTAACGGTAGCTCTTCGGGATGGAACATTGATTTATTGACGTGTAACAATGACACTATCGTAATGAGAATAGATTCTGATACTGATATCGATGAAAACTGGCCGGCTGCTCCCAATGGCTTATTCCATGTTAGAGGTATCGGTGGTCAATTTGATAACAGCTCTCCATTCTTAGATAATTATCAAATTTTCCCTGTCTATCCGGGCGATTTAGACACTAATGCGTCATCTGGTGCTTTGCTTTCTATCGTTATAAACGAGTTGATGGCCAACAATACCAGCACTATTGAAGATGAAAACGGTGAGTTTGATTCTTGGATCGAACTTTACAACCCCAGCTCAACAAGCATTGATCTTGCGGGTATATACATGAGTGATGATGCTTCACAACCCATGAAATATCAAGTTCCTGCTTCATCAACGGCAACTTTAGACGCTAACGGCTATACGCTTGTTTGGGCAGACAATCAATCAGCACAGGGCGATTTACATACCAATTTCACATTGAATGCCGGTGGTGGTTTTGTTTCTGTAAGTCAGGCTTCGGGTTGTGAAACTCAAACAATCGACTCTATTGATTACATCGCTTTAGGTGAAAATGAATCTTACGGCCGGGAAGCAGATGGCGGAACACCTTGGGTTATCTTCAGCGAAGGAACACCAAATGCCATGAATCAGTATTTGGCTGTTGAAGAAGCATCCACTTCTGCATTTAAAGCATGGCCTAACCCCAACAATGGTGGATTGCTATATTTCAACCAGCCGGTTTCCTACAAATTGTATAATGTGATGGGTCAATTGGTCATGACGGGGATCAACACCAACCAAGCCAACCTTTCAGCATTGGACAATGGCATTTACCTTGTTGAAACCATTACTGGAGAAGCGTTTAAGGTGATAGTGAAATAGCCTTTCCCTCATAAATAACCAAAAGGCTATCCTGATAGGATAGCCTTTTTTATTTCCGACTAATCTGAAATGCATCAACTTTCGATCTTGCTTTTTGTTTAATAAGCATGATACGGGAAGAAGCGATTACAGCGCTGCGTCCGCGGCTAGACCTTACCAAGGCTACGAATGAGGTGGAACAATTTCAGAACACGGTATTACGACCTATTTTAAAAGTTCAAAATGAATTGATGATTGAGCTTGCAAAAGACTACGTGCACCGAACGTTCAAAAGTTTCAATGCTTTAAAAGTATCCGTTCAAAAACAGCTTATAGTACAAGCAAGTAAACGAAATCATAAAATCAGAAGCATGTTGATCTATACAGGGATAGGACTATTAACCAGAGAGGAATTGTCGCTCTATCTTCAGCATCGTGCAGAATTTAATAAGCGCATTATCAGTATGGGCACAGAACGAGTCATCTCACAAATAGACTTATTGTTTTAATTATCAATCTATTCGTTTAAAGGCCAGTTTATCGAAGTGAAAATCATAATTGGGTAAATCAATCGTAAAGCCATCTACATCATTTGAGTTGACAATGAATTTGACAATTCCATAAGTCAGGAACGGATCGTTATGATCAAAGCGAAAAGCGTGATCACTCCAAGGTGTCAATCGTCCACTGAACAAAGCTGCAGCAGGAAGTAGCTTCATTCTCAAGCCATCGTTGTCAAGCTTAATTTCTGCCTTACCATACAACTCATCTTCATAAACCCCAGCGTACTTGCTTATTTCCAGTAGTTGTGGTGTTTCCATTTTCGTTTTTAACCGTTGTTGCTTTTGATCCTCCTCCCTTTTAGCTGCATTTTCTTTAAATCGTAAAAATGTCTCTTGCCAGACTTGAAAATCATTATCCATTGCCCAATCGATAGCGGCATACATCATGAGTGTTGGAACTGAAGTCATATCATTGGTTAAAATGACTATACCCAGCGACTCCTCAGGAACCAATGCGATTTTCGTAATGTAACCTGGAAGCCCTCCGCCATGATGAATAACTTTTCTTCCATTGTAGTCCATCAGAAACCAACCTAAACCATAACCTTTAAAATGCGAATTATTTGCCTTATCAAAAGCCCCTAAAGACAATGGAGTATGCATGGACCATAGTTTGTTAATCGCGTCTTCAGACAAAAGCGTGACATCATTATATACCCCATTGTTTAACCAAAACCTCATCCATGAAGTCATATCTCCTGTTGACGAGTTTAAAGAAGCTGTTGCGCCACTGTTGTCATAACTGAGCATAGGAATTTCGTCTCCATCTATATGTGGTTTCGCAATATTTTCTGATCGCGAAAACTGGTCAAAGGATGAAGTCGTGCTATTCATTTGCAACGGTTCCAGTATTCTTGTCTTTACAAATTCATCCCATGTAGCGCCCGTAACCTCTTCAATTACCTCACCAGCGGTCATGTACATCAGGTTTTGATAACCAAACTCATCTCTAAACCCATTACTTGGGACTCTGTATTGTATGCGTTTTACTGCTTCCTCACGGGTGTAATTACTCCCATACCAAAGCAAGTCACCATCAAAGGTTTCTAGCCCGCTCCTATGAGCAAGCAAATCTTCAATCGTCATATTTTGAGTAACATATGTGTCGTGCATCTTAAACCATGGTAAATGATCTATTACCTTGTCTTCCCAGTCTAACTTTTCCTCATCAACTAACATCCCAATTGATACAGAGGTAAAGGCCTTGGATAATGAAGCAATGGCATATAACGTATTTTCATCGGGTTCCATTTCGCTTTTATTGCCAACGCCAAAACTGCTTACCACCATATTGTCTTTCACAATGATCACAGCCATCGAGGGCAATTCAAATTTGGCCGCTGTTTCGCGTGCAAACGCCTCAAAATCTTCAGCTTCACGTTGTGCTTTCAAAACGAAAACCTGAAACAATAGAGCTGCGGTGAAAGAAAGTAGTTTTAATTTGATCATCTTAGCTTATAATAAATAATGGAGCGCAAATTAAATGCAAAAAAAATGGGTCGCGTAGGTGGGCGACCCATTTTTATGATAGTAGGTGTAAGTGCTTTACAACTTGACAACGCGAAGGTTTCCTTCATCCGAAGCCGTTCGAATTTTTAAGAAATATATACCTCTTGCAAGTCCCGAAAGATCGATTGAATTTACTCCATTCGCCTGATCGATAGTTGATATATGTCTTCCGGAGGCATCCATTAGGTGGATCCGGGCATCGATTAATTCACTTGGCCAACTGAAATTAATCAATCCATTTGTTGGGTTAGGATAAAAATTAAACGCTGCTGCAATGGGATTATCGACTCCTACATTGTCGATATCTATGGACGCCATTCCCTCACACCCATATTCATCAACTACAGTAACAGAATATGACCCATTTTCAGTGACTAATAACGTTTTGGAAGTGTCACCATTGCTCCAGGTGTAGTTATTGTAATCTTGGCTTGTACCTAGCCTGATATTCAATGTTGAAGTATATTTCACTGTTATATTAGGTTCAGGGAGAGGTCTGTCAATAACGGTAAACTCTCCGTCTGTGAAGCAGCCATTGGAAGCTTGAGCTTCTAGCCAAAAGCTTCCCCCGGTACTCACAATAAAACTGTCAGCTGTTGAAAGTACACTGTTAGTGTCATTTGCGTTTCCCCAAGCATAACTGATGAATGCTTGAGCAGTTGAAACGACAACATCATCACCATCACAAAGGTCTATTTGGCTTCCAGGAAAAAATGTTGGTGGATCCAACTCCGTAACAGTTAATGTCATCGTATCTCCACCAGTACAGCCATTTGTCCCTTCATAACTGGCCCAATAAGTTCCAGCTTGGTTAACGGTTGTAACAATGCCAGTAGAATTATCAAACCAAGTAACTGTTGCTCCGGCAGGGTTAGCAAACAATGTATAAGGCAAAATTTCAGGGCAAACAGTATCGTCTTCTAGTTCGTATTTTGGAACGGGTTTAATATTGATGTAAGCATCGTCTTTAACCCCACACAAGGTTGCTGTATCATATATTGTCACTGCATAATACCCAGAAGTATCTGTTGTGATGCTTTGAACAGTTGGTCCGACATTCCATAGGTAGGCCAAATTAGACCCCGAGGCATTTGCGGTCAACGTGATAGAAGGCCCTTCACAAAAAGCTGAATCCTCAAGTGGGGTTACGATAGTTGGCTTATTTGCACCCAGACAACCATATACGCGAAAAACCACATCACCATAATCCACTGCAACACAAGATGGATCAGTCAAAGGAGTCCAATTGGTACATCCGGCTGCAAAGCCCCCGCCCAAATTTTCCCAAAGCGCCTCATTTCCTGTTTGTGATGAATCGAGTCGCCAATACCATAGCCCTTCAACATTTCCATTCACAACATAATCTTTTCTCGCAGCAAAGGCAACCCAGTAGGTTCCTGCACTTAGTTGTAAAGGCGTAGGAATTGGGGCGTTGAGCGATCCATTGTTATCGGGATCCATATTGGCTTCAATGGTGTCCGCATAAACCAAAGTTCCGGGCATCCCGCTATTATCTTGATAAATTTGAAAGGTGACCCCAGCCTCTTCAGTTACCGCAGCACCTGTAGAGTAAAACCCATAAGCTTTTATTGAATCCAAATACCATGTTTCTCCGGCAGGTACAACAAAATCATCAGCAATACGTGAATCATACGTTTGATATACTGGACCAAAATCTTGAGAAACCAAGCCGCTGGTAGTGACTCCTGAAGTTTGATCATACAAAAGAGCCTGAGCAAACCCAGTGCTTAAATAGCTCATTAAAAAACTAAGTAGTAAAAATTTCTTCATCTCCCATTTTAATTAAAAAAACAGATGGGTCATCAAACCCATCTGCTTAAATTTTGAATACAATTATTTCTGTAAAACGATGGTTGACCGACCATCACCATCTGGTGTACTGTATTTGATCAAATATTGACCGTTTTCAAAAGCTCCAAAATCAATTACATGATTAGGGCTAACTTTATTAAACTGCATAATTTTCCTACCCAAAACATCATAAACCGAAACATCTGTTTCTCCCGCCCACTGATCAGCAAACTTGAAGGTTACAATTGACTTGGTTGGATTTGGGTAAAAGCTTACTTGATTGGACATGACCTCATTTAAGCCAACATTAATGACATTAAAAAATGTACTTCCCTGACAACCGTATTCATCTGTTACGGTTAATGTATAAAGCCCATTATTACTAACTGTTATGTTGGCGCCACTACCTCCATTACTCCAATCATATTCCTGGTAGCCCGGGGTGCCTTGTAGTTTAACATCACCATTGCCTTGTCCTTCTCCTGTGATTTCAGGTTCCGGTAGAGGTCTGAGTGTAACAAAGGCTGTATCCTTGCCTTGGCAGTTATTTCCCGTTGTGCCGCTAACAGCTAAAGTTCCAGTGGCCGAAACCTCTGCAGTATCTGCGCTTGAAATTGTTACCCAGTTTATCCCATCATTGAATTGCCACAAATAATTCGATAAGGTCTCCAATGTGCTCACTCCAACTTCTGAACCTTCGCACACATCGATCAGCAATCCAGGTTGAATGGTAACCTCTCCGAAATCAACCGTCAAAATGCCATCATCAGATTTAAAACAACCACTAACCGTATCCATAATTGTCAGTGTCACAGTTCCCGGCTGATTTGCGCCATAAAACGCTCCTGAACTGCTATCTGGCCATACATTAATACAATTATTACATCCGGCAGCAGGTGCCTGATAAACAAAAGGCAAACTACTTGCACACACGGTGGTGTCAAAAAGGTTTGGTTGCGTAACATCAATAAACTCTACTTCAATTTCTTGCCTCATTCCGCATTGAGTAACCGTATCAACCCCGTAAACAGTATAAGTAGCCGTGCTATCAACATTGATCGACATGGTCGTTTCACCGGTGCTCCAAGTGTAAGTTACATTGGTCTGCGACCCTTGCGTATCAGCTGTAATAGGAACGAATGGAACAGAGCCGGCACACAACAATGTATCGTATCCACCAGGATAAAGAGGCTTAGTTGGCCCGTAACATCCATACATTGTAAAGATATGGCCCGAATCAGTAAAATTCAATGGTGCACAGTTTTGAGACGTTATCCAACTCGTGCAGCCCGAACCAAAACCATTGTTTGGGTTTTGCCACTTAGGCAGGTAACCTGTGAGGCTTCCTTCTCTTGTCCAATACCACTGGCCTCCTCCTCCTCCAAAGTCTTTTCTCGCTTGAAGAGCTAACCAATAGGTTCCGGATGAAATTTCAATAGGTGTTTCCCAGTAAGGCCTTAGGTCTCCATCACCATAAAAATCTAAGTTATTATTAATGGTGTCCGAAAACACCAACGGGCCGATATCTCCGGCATCATCTTCATAAATATGAATAATCAATCCAGATGTAGCAGTTGCTCCAGCCGAATACTGTCCCCCGATGTACAGTGAGTCTAAATACCACGTCTCCCCAGACGGAACAGTAAAGTCATCCGCAACCATGCAGTCATACTGATCGTTTGCTGTCTCAAAATCTTGAGCTGCCAGACCCACTGTTGTAGGTGATTGAATAGGGTTAAATAGTTCCACCTGACTGTATCCGATCATACAGAATAATGTAGTAAACAATAATAGTAAAGCTCTTTTCATGGTATTTTTATTTTAATTGAAAGGTGAATATATCACTTTAATCGAAACTTTAAGGTTTTTTATAAAAAAAGTTGACTTAGATTTTAAGTCCCGGCTTTTAATTCTTTCAAGTTCATCGATAAATATTGTGAAAACTCATTACGTTAAGAATGCTTTAGACCTTTAAGAATGGCAATGTCATTTTTCAGTTTATCTTCGCCTCCATCTCGATAAAAAACCGTGGCAGAAGCGCTCGTAATCATACCGACATATAATGAAAAAGAAAACATTGAACGCATGGTTCGGAAGGTGTTTTCACTGCCCGTTGATTTCGATCTTCTCATTGTAGATGATGGGTCTCCTGACGGAACCGGAGGCATTGTAAAATCGCTGATGATGGAATTTGAGGGACGATTGCACATCGAAGAACGTCAGGGAAAATTAGGCTTAGGAACTGCTTACATTCATGGTTTTAAATGGGGACTTGAACGGGTTTATGAGTATTTCTTCGAAATGGACTGCGATTTCTCTCATAATCCTGACGATCTTGTACGGCTTTATATAGCTACCAAAGATGGAGAAGCAGATGTTGCCATTGGTTCTCGCTATGTAAGAGGTGGGAAGGTAGAAAATTGGCCACTTGGCCGAGTTTTAATGTCTTACTTTGCCTCGGTCTATGTGCGCCTCGTACTTTGGATGAATATTAAAGACACAACTGCCGGCTTCAAATGCTACCGTAGAAAAGTTCTTGAAACCATCGCACTTGATGAAATAAAGTTTATCGGATATGCCTTTCAAATTGAAATGAAATACCGTGCGTGGCGCAATAAATTTAAATTAATTGAAGTGCCGATCACCTTTACCGACCGTATTGCCGGCAATTCTAAGATGAGCACAGGAATTTTTAAAGAAGCTTTTTGGGGCGTACTTCAAATGCGTTTTAAAATATGAGTAAAACATTGATTTCAAACCCCGTTATCGTGAACGAGGGTCGGTCATTTAAAGGCCATGTACTTATTGAAAACGATCGTATTTCTTCTGTTTTTGAATCAACCTTGCCCAGTGAAATTGCTGATGACAAAAACATAATCGTGGTTGATGCAACGGGATTGACTTTGGTTCCGGGAGTGATTGATGACCAGGTGCATTTTCGTGAACCGGGGCTCACTCACAAAGCTGAAATATACACTGAGGCGAAGGCTGCTGTGGCTGGGGGTGTTACCAGTTACATGGAAATGCCCAATACCCAGCCTCAAACTACTACACAACATGAGCTCACCAAAAAATTTGAACGTGCTTCTGATGTTTCTTTAGCCAATTATTCGTTCTTTTTTGGAGCTACAAACGAAAACCTCAACGAAGTTTTAGCCACGGATAAAAACAATGTTTGCGGTGTTAAAATTTTCATGGGTTCATCCACAGGCAACATGCTTGTGGATAACCGCGATGCATTAGAAAAGATTTTCTCAAAAACCGATCTGATCATCGCCACACATTGCGAGGATGAAAGCACCATTCGTGCAAACTCTGCCGTTTACAAAGCACGTTATGGAAATAAGGTTCCCATGAGTGCTCACCCTTTGATTCGCTCCGCTGAAGCTTGTTATAAATCATCAAGTATGGCGGTGGAGTTAGCCAAAAAGCACGATTCCCGATTACATGTATTGCACATCAGTACGGCCCGAGAAACCGCCCTTTTTCAAAGCGATCTTCCATTATCGGAGAAACGCATAACCGCTGAAGCTTGTATTCACCACTTGTGGTTTTCAGATGTTGACTATGATGACAAAGGAACGCTCATCAAGTGGAACCCCGCTGTTAAAACCAAAGCGGATCGGGATGCCATTTGGCAAGCCGTGCTCGAAAACAGAATAGATGTGATCGCCACTGACCACGCTCCTCATACACTGGAAGAAAAATCTCAAAATTATTGGAGTGCTCCATCTGGTGGGCCTTTGATTCAACATTCGCTGTTGGCGATGATGGATTTCGTAAAACAAGGAAAAATAAGCATCGAGCGCGCTGTTGAAAAGCTGTCTCATGCACCCGCAACCCTTTTTCAAATAAACCAAAGAGGTTTCATCAGAGAAGGCTACTTTGCAGATTTAGTGCTTGTTGATCTCAATGCAAAACAAGAGGTTACTAAGTCCAGTTTGCATTATAAATGCGGTTGGTCGCCTTTTGAAGGCCACACTTTTCAGTCTAACATTGCAAAAACCTTTGTG
>JBBDRU010000039.1:0-11197 GCA_040905305.1 Salibacteraceae bacterium
CTTTTCATCACCTGAAGACCGCATCCAAAGGCACCTTATCGAAGCTCACAGACTGCTCTCCCAAAACGCAAACAGCACATCTGAAAGTCGAGTTGCCCTTTTGAGCGAACTAAAACAATATGCTGAAAAACGTCAATTTCCCAAAAACACAAAACACTCCATTCAAATTCCTTATTTCATCGATGACTTCAACACTCCTTGCGCTGTCGCAAACCTAATGCTAGCAAACAATAGCGATGATTTGGCCTACACCATTCAAGACAACTACAATTATCGATATATCAAAGAGATGCCTCAATCGCTTGTAAACACTTGGGCTTCTGAAGCAGGTTTCGAAACGTGGGAACTCGCATTGATTCAACCGGCCTATGATCCAAAATGCCCGCCCGTACGCTGGATCCCGGAAAATGATTTTGAGCCGAATGGGCCTGTGCATCATGTGAACTTCAACTCCGAATCTGAAAACCTGTGCATGGCAGGCGCGTTCACAAGCGAAAACGGATCGTGTTTCGTTTGTGTGAACAATGGTGTAGTCAATGATTTCGAAGGACCACTCTCAGGTGAAGCCCTGGATTTTGTAGAAATAGAGAATCGCTTTTTTGTTGCGGGTAACTTTAGTTCTGATCGCGGACTTGCAATGTCCATTGAACAGGCTTTTGTGCCAGTAGGAACCGGTAATAATTTATATGAATCACACGCTGTCACTTATGACGATCGCTATATTTATTTTGACGCTTACCTCAGTGGGTTCGACAGCTCTATCGTATATAAAATGCACATTGACTCCACCGTGCCTCAGCAATTGTTTAGCGTAAATGGAAAAGTAAATGACTTGCTGATCGACCGCGAAATGGTGATCGCGGCTGGCTTGTTTTCTAAAGCTTACCTACTCGAAAACACATTTCCATGCAACAACTTTATTGCTTTGACCCCCAGCGTAATGAGCACCATGGAATGCAGCTTTCAAGGTGAAATATTCACATTAAGCCGTGTTGAGGATCTGCTTTATGTCGCTGGTGATTGCACCTTCGATTCAACCGATACTTCTTCCTGCATCATCGCACATGATGACATTGGCAACTGGCATGATGTTTTGGACAGCAACCGTTTTATGTATAACCCCATGTGGGGCGTCACGGATTATAATACGATTTATGACCTCTATGAATATAAGGACACCTTGTTTGTGGGTGGCGTTCTTGACAACAGTGGGGGCTCAAACTTGATGTATATTTCTGACAGTCAATTGGTAGCCAGTGCTTGTTTTAACCAACCTGTGAGATCACTTAGTACGAACAAAAACGGCTACTTGCTTTGTGCCGGTTCGTTTACGGAAAATACACACGGGGCTTATTATGGCGCTCCCTATCATTTAAACTCAACAACTTCATTGAAGTACGTGGCTTTCAAGGCTGATTATTTAACCGGTGTGGAGGAAGAGTTGTCAGACAATCCCCTGCGTGCTTTTCCAAATCCGGCATCTACTGAAATCCGAATGGAAGGAATCGCAAATACAACAGCGGTTAATGTGTATGACATCACCGGAAAACGCGTTGATGCCCCTGTGCACAACAGCAGCACGATTGTGATAGACGTAAGCAACCTGGTTTCAGGTATCTATGTACTGGAGGCAGAGCTTCAAGATCGATCAAAAAAGCGGATGGAGTTTGTGGTGAAGCGCTAGGGCGTGTCAATATGTAATATCCCGATAATTTCAGACCATTGATCGAGTTTAAAATGGTCATCAACACATGTCGTGTGAAGATATGCGGATTTTAGGTAGGGTCGCGCGTGAGGCGGGTTTTACGGTAATGTACATAACTTTATTCTTTCTTTTCATTAACAATTTAAGCTTCTAAACGGGCTTATTTGAGGTCGTTTTAGGACGAAAATCAGGGTTGCGCATCAGTTACCATTGTTGTGTGCAGTTTATTATTTGAGTCGGTTTTTAATATCCATTCTCTGATGTAAAATTCTAACAATTTCCACAGTTTCATTTTCCACTTTTCTGTAAAAAATCAGATGCGATTTGATTTTAGTTACTCGATAATTTTTTCGAGTTTGTTCAGCCGATTTTCCAATAAGATAGTTGTCCGCTATAAATTCAATCTCTCCAATTATCAAGTCGTAGTATCTGTCGGCTTGTTCTTTAGACCATTTGTGAAAAGTATAAACCCAAATATCATTTAAATCATCAATCGCTTTTTTACTTATTCGGTATTGGTTTTTACTCATAAGTGTTTGCGATGTAATTCAGTCAGATTTTGTTTTGGGTCAAAATTTTCAACAAAACCACTATTCTCTCCGACTTCGAGAGCTTTAATTAGTTCTCTTTCTTTTTTTTCTTCGCGTTCCAACAAACGTAATGCAGAACGAATAACTTCGCTAACCGAACCATATCTACCAGAATTCACTTCTTCTCTGATAAAATCCTCAAAATGATTTCCGAGTGATATTGATGTGTTTTTTCCCATTTTGACTATAATTTTACTCAAAAATACCAAACCTTGGTAACGTAGCCAAATTGCACACAACTCCCAATAACAGTACCACTTCATTGTTTAACAGCACTGTTCCTGTTATTCGGCAGGTTTTTGATTTGTTTGTCCGACCAAAATAGTCAAAACATGAAACAAGCTATTGGGTCAAAACTACTGTGAGCATCGCTTCATAACCGGTATAAATGATGTTCTGATTTGATCTCTGGTTTTGAATCCATCAAATCTTCACCTGCAGCGTCATGAAAAACATCCTTCGCTCTGCAGGAATAATGCCGGGCCCCGGATAGCCTGTGGCCCTACGGGTAAAGTAAATTTCATCCGTGAGGTTGTTGACACTTCCTTCAAGTTGAATACACTTCCACGTATAAGCCATGCTGAGGTCAATCACACTAAAAGCAGGGATTACACCAACCGTGGCATCAGGAAAAAACTCCGCGTTAGTAGCATCTGTAAATTGCCTGCTCACATAGTTAAGCTGGCTACCAGCACTAAAGTTTCCCCGTTTAAATCCGATTCCTGTTTTGAAATTGCAGAAGGGAACGTTTTCTACTTGATTATCGTCAAACGCTGAGATATCGCTGCTCATATAACGTGCATCAACCAACGCCACGTTGTTATACCAGGCCAAATTCCACTTTGCTTTTGGCAAAAACAGGGCTGTAATATCCAGTTCTTCAAACACTTCAATGCCTAAAAACCGTGCATCGGCAATGTTATCGCGAAAATTGACTATTCGTTTAATTCCCTCTTCGTTTTCCTCAGCCTTTAGCATTTCTCCGATGCGATTATTGTAGCGCATGGCAAACAGACTCGCATCATACCTCAACGCATTTTTTAACAACCCGCCTTTTACTCCTGCATCTACCGTAAAGCCTGTTTCGTCTTGCATGTCAGAGGCAATGACCAGGTTTGGGTTGTTCACATACACATCAGAAAAGTTCATGGCGCGGTAATTTTGCGAAGCGTTGGCATAGAACTCCGTTTCAGGTTTACACCTCCATGCCACACCGATACCTCCTAGCAACACATTGCGCGACCTTCCACTGGTTTCATCTACCCTATTCCTGCTGAGTAATTCGCCCGTAAGTGGATGCCTCTGAACTTCGTTGTAGTAGCCTGTTGATCGTGTACTGATGTGTTCCATTCTGATGCCGGGAGTGACGTACCAACAATCTGAAATAGGCAGCAGTAACTCGGCAAATAACGCAGCATTTTGAGAAGGAAATCGGAAATCCGATCCTTCGAGTTCAGGTGAATCTAAAAACTCATATTGCGGCCCCGAACCTTTATCAGCCTTGCCTTGTCGGTTACGGGTGTTTCCGCTATAAAGTCGTGAACCGATGAGCACCGCACCCGGGTTACCACTTACATCAAAACGCTGAATCAAGCGGGTTTCATTTCCAATATTGTTGAATTCCCCTAAAATCAAATCACGCGCACCGCCCGTGTCTGTGCGGTTAATGTTGCCCAAAAACCCAAGTGCTGCACGGCTGCTACTTAACACGAATGTTTTACTGTTGATGCTCAAGTTTTTGCTCAACTTTCCGTTCAGCGTTACATTGGCCACATTCCAATTTACCCTAAACCAATTGCGCTCGCGATAGCTTTGTGATGGGTCGTTTTCAAACTGCCTGTCAGTAAGGCCTCCCGGCTGACGTGCATTGTAATAATTGTGTGTGAACGCAGCATCGATCGACCATCGATCTGAGAGTTTTCTACCTACCTGTAGGTAAAACCCGTTGCTGTTAAACCTCGAATTTGGCCGCCAACTGTTGCCTTCTTTATGCTGAAAATAGCCGTAATAGTTCCAGCCACCTGCGTTTCCTCCCAGGCTCGTAAACGTGTTCTTGAAATTATAGCTGCCGATGGTTTGTCTGGCAGTCAACTCCAAAGCCTTATGCCTATTCCCGCGTTTCATTTTAAAATTGAGAAGTCCGCCAAACTGCGTACCGTATTGCAACGAGGCTGCACCACGCACCAATTCAATACGCTCCACCGCCTCGATTGGTGGTGTGTAATAGCTTTCTGGATATCCTAGCGCATCTGCGCTGATGTCATATCCATCTTGTCGTGTGTTGAAGTTTGTGGTGCGCTTAGGATCGAGACCTCGGCTACCAATGCCCATTTGCAGACCGCCCGCATCCGTTTCTTGCACATTGATCCCGGGCACTTTGGCAAAAAGCTGGCGGCTGTTGTTTGACGCTTGGTTCGTAGCCATTTCATCGGGAAGAACGATGTCGTTTTTTTTTGCCGCATAAAGTCCGTCTATCTCGATGTAGCGCAGCTTGCTCATGCCTTGGGCAGCCCTGTCGGATTCCACAATTTCAATGGCGGCAAGGTCATAAGCGGAGGGCAATAGCGCTATCTCAATTGTTCTGTATGGCTTCACCTGAGCCTTGAACACGATGGTATGAGGCTGATAACCTTCCTTGAAAACCGTGGCGGTATGGTTTCCACTTTCAAGGCCTTCAATCTTGATTTCACCTTTTGCATTCGCGGCAAAACTTTCACTGGAGTGGTCTATGAACGCTTCTGCATTTCCTACCGGACGCACCTTAAAAACTACGCCCGCATCCTGTGCAACGCCCAGCGAAGACATGACGACAAAACAGAATATGGTGTATAAATTTTTCAACTCTTTCCTGGGTTAAAAGGCAAAATCCATGTTTTATGTCTCCACCCATCTTCGATAGAGGCCAGATCGACTGATGGATCGATGAATGGGCAACTTGACCGACCGTTGAAGGTGACAAACACATCGGCATTTACAGCTGCAGTTTCTACTCCTTCGCTGCTGTAGTGTTGTTTCAAGAATTTGGCATACTGAAGCATGAAGTCAGCCTGCGTGCTCATCATTTTTTCCTGAACTGGAGTGAGAAAGTCACGATTGTCCACAAAGATTTTACGTCCTTTTTCATCCACTACTTTGAACTGCGCATAACCGGCCTTTTCCACCAACATGACGCGCCAACCGAAGCGGTAGCCCTGCTCATGCCAAAAGGGGTTTCCGGGATAAAGCAGATGGCGAAACGGAAGCGCCAACTGAACTACTGCGAAAACTGCAACCACAGCTTTCACAGGCATCGAAATTTTGAAATAGGCTGGCTCTGTTGGCAATTTCGCGCCCCCGTTGCCGCCCAAAAAACCATGCGCTTTTTGGTGAAGATCTGCGGAGAAAAATATCAATGTTGCTCCGATCATTATGAACGGAAACATGCCGATTTGAAACAGCGACCATGTTAGAAGGTGAAAAACTACCACCGCGATGTAAGCCAACCATCGGGTGCGGGCAATCAGCAATAAAAAAGGAATACTCAAATCATAAATTGCTCCTGCCCAACTAAATGCAAATGCCGTTTCAGGCTGCTTTAAAATTGAGCCTATAACAGGTAAGTGATCTTGTGAAGGAAGCCAAATGGCCAGAGGCATGGCTTCGAAAAGCCAGTCGGCATTGAGCTTGGCCACTCCCGCCAAAAAATAAACTAACCCAAGCTGAAACTTTATGAGGTTAATCGCGAGCGCAGGAACGTGATCGGCTGCATTGGTCAAACCCATCTTTACATCCACTGAATGGCGCCTGTTGGCCGGCAGCCAAATCAGTAAAAACGCCACCAAACTCACGAAGTAATAATGGTTGAGATAATAGGTAGCATCGACCAATTCTATGGTGGTGAATGATAGAAAAAAAACGATTGCAGAAATGCGATAAAAAGCGCCCAACGCAATGCCGAGCGCAGAAAAAGCCATCAGGGAGAACATCAAATAATAGCCCCAATCTGCAAATTCGGGCATCCAGTGAAAGCCGAAATATTTAAAATGAAAAGCCGGTTTAATAAATTGTTCTTCGATCCAACCATTCGCCCAAAACCGGACAATGCTCAGAAACATTATAAAACCAAAAACCACTCGAAAGGTTACGAGTGGGGCAATGGATAGGCGTTTATGGATAAATCGGTCAATCACCGTCATTATCCTGATAAGTGATTTGAACTCCCAGTTGAGACGGCATGTCGGTTTTAAGCAAGATCACCAAATTTTGAATGGCCGTGTGTGCAGCTTCAACAGAGGCCGGACTTTCATTGATCGCATCATATAGTGTTCCGTCTAAAACATTCACTTTGGATTCGGAATCTGCAAAACCTTGCTCAATGGCTTCGCTCAACAACCCGTTTTCATATTTAGCGTTGAGTGCATCGAGGTGGTCGTCAAGACCAAGGCCGTTTGCTCCCATAAAAAGCTGTTTCAAAGCACTGAGGTTTTCAAGGATTAGCTTTTTGGAGGTGCGCGAATAAAACGCCTCTACCTTTTCGGGTTGTGCTACACCAAGGGTTTTCAATCCAAGCGGAATGGCAACTTTGGCGTTCTTGATCAGTTCGTAATCAAAATTTAACTCATTTACCAACTGTCCCATTGAGCTGCCAACGTCAGTGCCGTTATTAGAGGCGAATTTGGATGCATAAGACCCATTCCATGCTTCTAAAACGGGCTCAAGGCGGTCCTCAATATAGGTGAGGTTATCGGCAAAATAAACTCCTCTCGCTTCTTGGGAAGCCTCCATCCAGTCATCAGAATGGAAAATCAAGTATTCTAAAGTCGCCAGTCCTTTGGCATCGGCATTTTGCGCTGCTCCAAAATCATAACTCCCTGAGGCGATATTGGATTCAACTTGAGCAGTATCGGTTGGGAAGGTATTGACCACCAACCGAAGGTTTTGCTCCTCAGCCGGACCAAACTCAAACGCAGAACAGTGTTGCCATTCTACTCGTGCATCGTTTAACGCTTCTCTTAAGCTTTCAAGTTTTTCTGAATCAGGAGAACTCATAAATGAGTTGTGCGCGCTGCGCAATGCTTTCATCGACTCATCAAAAGAATTGTAAGCCGGAATGATCACCGCATCGGCCATGTTTTGAAGCATGTCCTTTCGATCAAACTCAGTCTCTCCGGGCTCGTCTATGGGGTCTTTATCCTTGCAACCTGCATGGCTCAGCGCTATGAGCGCTGAAACCAATGCGATTGCAACAATTTTTGATCTACTCATCAGAGCGCAGTTTTAACATCTTCATACCCGTAGATATCAGAGAGTAAATCGCGCGCTTCTTGCAGATCATCAGCGTTTACTTCATATAAGTTTGTGCCTATCAAGTCCAACACCTGATCGATCTCACTTTGGGTAATGCGCTTTTCGGGGTTGTAAAACAAGTTGCCAACAAATGCGTAAGCTTCAGAAAGCACATGATTTCGCGTAAGGTCGTTTGACATGTTGGCCAACCCCTCATTTAGATAATGAACAGCAGTTGCGGCAGAAACATCTTCCCATGACTTTCTGATTTCAGCTATCGCAGAGTCTCTTTCGTCATAGCGATCAAGAACGATGGCCGCACGTCCGGCTCTAAAAGCTCCGCTGAGGTGTTCGTTGGTACCCAGCAAGCCATCGCGCGACACACAATACTTACCCCAAAACCTTATGTCTTCAGTGTTTTCAGGAAAGTCGTTTGTCACGCCTAAATACCCATAAGCCTCATCCCAGTGATGCTCCATTGCTGTTCCTTTGCCTTCTTCCACCGTTTCGTTGTCCACATTCATTTTGGACGATCCGAGGTAAACTTCTGTAGCTTGATAATAGAACACTGCACCCATTATACCCTTTTCGATGAGTTGGGTGTATTCAAATCCGTTTTCGTCAAACAAATACGATTTATCTCCATCGACCATCACACCGGCCACACCATTTGAGGCAGGTTCATTGCTCGTGCTTGCTGCTGCTATTTGAATAAAGTAATCATCGAACCTATCGAGATGCGGCTGAAAACACTTGTCTACCAACTGCTTGTCACTGGAGAAACTGAAGTTTCCATTTCCATCACCTCCACTATTTTCGAACATTGCTCGAATCACCTCCACGTCAAGTTCTACACCTGAAGTATTTGCCGTTTTAAGATAAGCGGATAGCTCTTCGAGTTGATTGAGTCGTGCTGTTTGACCACTGTAATTTACGTTATCAAACGAGTAAGTAGATGGAACTGGAGTTTTGGGTTCAGAAAATTCTACTGGGTCTTTATCGCACGATTGAAGCGTTGCCAGTACAGTTGCCAGCATCACCGCTGATTTTAAAGTGTAATTCATTTTTATTTAGATTGGTTTTAAATAACGGCCGCAAACTTATCCGCGATAGCTTCTCTGGGCAATACACTATTTGAGGTATATTCAAAAAAACGCGCGCAAAAAGCGTACGTTTAAAACCGTTCATCGCGCTGATGCATTAAAGAATGAAATATGTGTCTATCGCCCTTTAAAGATCCAAAATGAAGGATCCATCAAGTCGGTTCCTTTCCATAGCTGGAATTCAAACTCGGTTTTGCCTCGATCGGTAAGTATGATTCCGATTTCTTCCTTTGTTTTGATTTTATCTCCAGTATTTACAAAGGTTTCCTTCAGGTTAGTGTAAACTGAAATGTACTCTCCATGCCTGACCATCACCGCTTTTCCTGCTCCTTGAATAATAAGAATTTTGGTGACTTCCCCATCAAATACAGCCCGCGCACGACTGTTTTCAGTGGTTGATATCTTGATACCGTTGTTTTTAACGGTAATGCCTTTTAAAAATGCGTGTGGCTGTTCCCCGAAATAGGCGGTAATTTCGCCTTTGTCAATCGGCCAGGGAAGTTTTCCCTTATTTGCTACAAAATTCTTCCCCAGCTCACGCGCCTCTGGTGTAAGATTGTAACTGCTTCCCGAGGTGCCGGCTTCTTTGTTGCGTGCTGCAATTTCTCGTTCAATTGCTTTCTTGATCAGGTTTCGCAATTCTGCCGCTGCCTTCTCAGCTGCCTGAAGTTCTTTCTTATACTGCGCTTGCTTGCTGCTCAGGCTTTTTAATTCTCGTTCTTTCTCCTGTCGCTCGCGGTTGAGGGTAAGCTTTTCCTGGTTTTGAGCGTTCAACACCTGGTTTTTCTCTTCCCGTTGTTGTTCCATCATTTTGCGCTTTGCTTCGAGGCTATTTTGAGTGTGAATGATAGATTCTGCCTGACGTTGCCGATAATCGCTGAGTTGTTGCAAGTAACGCAATCTGCGATAGGCCTGATTGAAGTCTTCACTGGCAAAAATGAACATCACTTTCTCGGAATTGCTGCGCGTTTTATATGCCTGCAACACCATTTTGGCGTATTCTTCTTTGAGTTTGATAATATCATTTTCGAGGGACTCGATCAAGTCTTGGTTGACGTTGATTTTTTTATCGATCAAAGCTATTTCATCCCGAATCGACTGGATCAATTCTTCTCGCTGATCAATTTTCTTATCGATCAGCACAATTTTTGTGTTTGAACTCTTGCTGTCCTGCTCTATTTGGCGCAATAATTTCTCCTTATACGCAATGTCTTCTCTAAGTTTTTGCTGCTTGCGTTTAAGTTCATCGCTTGATTGAGCCCATATAGAGCCGAGCGAGAGTAATATAATGCTTATACTAAGGAGCCAGTTTTTCATATTTATCGGGAATGGTAAAGGAAAGGCTTACTTTCTTTCCCGATGACAGCTTTATGACGGATGTTTTCACCTCGAATTGTTCATTGGCTGAAGTTGCCACATATTCTGTGAGGTAGGGAAAAGATGAATTACACACCTTTTGATAATCGCTATACGTGGCTTTTAAGGTTCGTTCTGAATCAAAATCAGTTATAATGCTCTCTGCAACTCGGAAGTTCTTTGGCTCAATCCATAATCCTAAGTTGATGTTGGTATTATCAGTGTTTTCCTCCTCTCGTCTGAATGCTCTTCTCACCTGTCCTTTGCGCATGATTGATAGATAGTAGAATCCGTCATCTCGTGAAGTTCTGATTTTTTCATCTTCTGCCTCTATTGTTAGCATATTAATGGCATTTGCGAGAATGAGCGATTGTAGCATTTCAAAATTCGCACTGATGCCGAACCGTTCTTCCGCGTAATCATATTCTCCCTGATAATATTCGTTGTTCTTTCGATCCATGAATTGCACGCTATCAGGTGTTAGAAGGAAGCGGGCCACCTCTACGGCATAATAGGTAGCCGATATCCAGATAACGCTATCTTGCTTGAGTCTTACATACATTTTAAAGCTGTCATCCAGCCCATCAGATTTGATCACTACATCGTATTTCAGGCTCATCCAATCGCATTTCAATTCTTTACCTTCCATCATGCCCAGCAATTCAGCGGTTTTGATGTTTGGCAAATTTCTATCGCCCTGAGTTTCTTTTGTACCCCTGCAAGAAATCAGCGCAAAGGCAGTGCATACGATATAAAAAAACTTAGTTGTCACTTAATCGTTTTGATTCGATTTTTTGATCAATACTCTTGCTCTCGGCTCCTTTCTCTTTTGCTTGTATCCAATACAACACAGCTTCCTCTATCTCTCCTAGATTAAACAATGTATCTCCATAATGTTCAAGCACTTCCGGTGAATTTTTTGCGCCATATTCTAAAGCCAGCTTCAGGTGCGCCTTTGCTTCCTCATAATTTCCAAGTCGATACTGAATCCAACCATAAGTGTCCAGATAAGAAGCGTTTTTGGGTTCTTTTTCCAAGGTTTTAGCCGACATCTGCTCCGCTATTTCCAGTCGTTCGCCTCTCAGTGAAAGAAAATAGCTGTAGTTGTTGAGCACATAGCTGTTTTCAGGGTCATAACTCAAAGAGGCATCATAGGCACTGTCTGAAGATTCATGCCG
>JBBDRU010000040.1:0-11189 GCA_040905305.1 Salibacteraceae bacterium
GGTAAACCGTTTTGCCAAGTCAAAATCATCATCGGTTTCGGTAGTATGCGTTATGTGTTCTTTTTTAATTGCAATGGGATTCGATTCATTATAAAACAAAGTGTTCCAGTCGATTTTCAGCGTTAAGGTATAAGCCTTATCAGCCTTTGCATTGAGGTCGATATCAAACTGCACATCCTTTCTATACAAATCATCGAGACCCGTGTGGAAAATAAGGTCATGATCAAAATCACCATCGCCAATGGTATCCATCTCAGCTTCAAGGATAATGAATCGGTACATGGAAGCCCAGTTCCAATACATGTTGCTATAAACACTCAATGGGTCTTGATTTGGGAAAGTGGCAGGATCTTCATCGTTTAACTCAGCGGGAACCCCAACCCCAAATGAAATGGAAGAATAGCCACCGACCGGAATTTCATAGGTTTTTTCGTTGCGCCACTGCGGTGTGTTGATATTCTCATCAAAGGGCTTAAAATCCAATAATTCCATTTCAGAGAGATGCAACACAAAGCCGTCATTCGTTGTTATTGAAATGTTTGCCAGATAAAACTTCAAGATCAATATTTTCACATTGATTCCTTCTTGATCCTTAAACACTTCGTTGATCATGTGATCAGCGACTCCATCGCTAACAACAGCTTCAATGGTCAGTTTTGCAGGTTTTGGCTCATCCTTCGGATCGGGTTCATCACCACCGCAAGACATGAGGTTCAGAGCGGCAAAAGCCGTGAATAAAACTATTATGATCTTTATATTTTTCATTCTTTTATGATGTAAAATGCACTTGAACCGTTGTCAGCAATTTTTGTAGCCAAGGGCAAGTTGTTTGTCGTATGTGTCACTGTATCTATCGTAAAATCAACATCGGCAAGTAGTTCTTCAAAATCAACTTTTACTTCGATAATGGCTTGATTACCTGACGTGCTAAAATTGTCTAAATCCAACTCAACCTTTCTCAACAAAGAGTTTAAACCCGTATGATACTCAAATGTTTTGATATCAGAGCCATCAGCATTTTGCGAGGCATCCACTTCACCTTCAAGGCTTACAAAGCGATAGCCGCTGGCCCAACTCCAATACATAGTTGGAACGTGAGGTTTGAACGGACCCGAAGTTTGAGTAGTAGGATCCAACGAGTCATTTCTGCAAGGTTCAACCCCAATGTTAAACCGAATACCTTCAAAAGAAAACCCTTCCTCGGGTAAGATTGTGGTGACATAGCTCAGATCATCCCGTTTGAGAAGGTGAACATCATCAGTTCGAAGCTTGCAATCGCTTGTTTGGCTGCCTAGCAAAACATAATCCTCATTTGACTTATAACTTATTTCAGATAAATAGATACCAAAAAACCGCAACTTCAAATCTCGTCCCGCATACTCACTCAAATCAATAAACTCAGCATCTGTTTGTTCTAATTTATGATCTCCGAAATAAGGCTCAAAAGCGATAGTCAAATTAATTGGCTGATAAACACAAGCCTCAGAAGCAGTTCCTTCCGGATCATAATTGAATGCATACGGTTGATCACATCCATCGTTCTTGCAACTCACAAAAACGAAGAAAAGAACCAGTGCGCTTAGAAGTAGATTTTTCATTTCAGTTGTTTTAGTTCAGACGTTTATTTTTCATTCATGGTTTATTGTTTAATACAATGTCAAGTTTAGAGATTTAAACCCACAAAATCAGTGATGAATATCACACATCAATTTTAATCCTTTTCGAACTATGGCCAATCAATTTCTAATGAATCGTTAAATGAAGATGCTTATGAAACAATTTTTGAATTGCTTTGAACATAAAATTTCACACCATGCGATTAATTATTGCTATTAGCCTAGTCCTTATTTCTCTTGCCAATGCAACCGCACAAGAGCCGATAAAGAATTATGACTATAAGTTTAAAATTTCTGGATTAGCGGATACCAACGATAGTGTAGTTTACATTGCAAACTACTACGGTAACAAGCAATTTTACTTTGATACAGCTTTAGTCGAAAAAGGTGTCGTTCACATTAAAGGAGACGAGATCAAAGGAGGAATTTACTCGGTGATCATGCAGGATCGGAAATCATATTTCGAATTTGTGGTGAACGAACCTAAAATTGAAATGGAAACATCGGTAGGTGATTTTGTGAAAAACATGAAAGTAAAAACCTCTGAAGAAAACAAGAACTTTTACGAATACCTGCGATTCGTTGGCGACAAATCAAAAGAGGCTCAAAAACTCAAAGAAAAGTATGATGCCAGCGAGGGGACTGAAAAAGAAAAAGCTAAATTGGCCATGGCAGAAATCGATAAGGCGGTGATCGGCTACAAAAGACAATTCATCAGTGAACATCCTGATTTATTTATCGCCAAGGTATTTGGTGCTTCCGCAGAGCCGGATGTGCCCACTTATGATGAAATTAAAGATGAAAATGAGCGCAATAAGAAACGTTACATTGAATTTAAACGACAGTATTTGGATGGGATGGATTTCTCAGATGAACGATTGCTAAGAACTCCTGTATTTCATACCAAGTTAAATTATTACATCACCAAACTCACTCCACAACAACCCGATAGTGTGATTGCAGCGGCTGATATGCTGGTGAAAATGGCAGGCGAAACCAAAGAAAACAAGAAATACATCGTGCACACCATTACAACCAAGTTTGAAGACTCAAAAGTGATGGGCATGGATGCTGTTTTAGTGCACATGGGACAAACCTATTACTGTCCTGATAAAGCATGGTGGTTGAGTGAAGATAAACTCGATAAATTTTGCGAGCGCATTGATGCCATGGCGCCACTTTTGATCGGCAATAAAGCTCCAAACCTTATCTTGTTGGACACGAACGGAACATGGCAAAACCTGTATGAAATTGATGCCAGTTACACTGTGCTGTATTTCTGGGATTCAGGCTGCGGCCACTGCAAAAAGGTGACTCCAAAACTTAAAGACTTCTATGCCAATTATAAGGATAAAGGAGTGGAAGTATATGCTGTGGGTACCGAATTTGAAAATGATGACTGGAAAAAATACATCCACAAAAATGATCTGATATGGATCAATGTATCTGACACGCCTGAGTCAAATGAAAACGCTTATGACCTTATTCAACAGGGTAAAACAACACTCGAAAGCCTAAATTTCAGAGACACTTACGATATCTTTAGCACACCAAAGGCATTCTTATTGGATAAAGACAAGAAGATCATCGCCACAAAACTGTCCCCAGAGCAAATCGGAGAGTTTATCGATAATGAACTAAGCAAGAAAGAAAAGATTAAGTAATCTGGGAAAACGGATGTCAAAATCTTCCTTCGCCTGAGGTTTCCCCATCCAAACCAGGCCGAAAAAGAAAAGATCGAGCGTTACAGAAACGTCTTGGTCTTTTTTAATTTCAGACCATGCACGCTTCATTCCTGAAGAATAATGGATGTCATGAAACACCATTACCCCACCCTCATTCAACACCTTTTTCATTTTTAGAAAATATCTTAGCGTAGGCTGTTCATGATGATCTCCATCCAAAAAAATAAAATCAAACCGCTGTTGATTTGCATCAAAATAGGCATCAAATGACGAAGAAATAACCTTTGAACGACTGGTTAAATTTAAGGCTTGTAAATTTTCATTTGCCTTAACAGCAAGTGCATTATTTCCTTCCACTCCAATGAAATATGCCGATTCATAGGCAGCAGCCATTGCGCTTATGGACTTACCTAGATTGCTTCCTAACTCCAACACTTGATTTGGTTTTAAATAATCAATTAAACGAAAAAGAAGCTGAACCTGGAAATTGTGCATTGAAGACTTTCTTGCGTAATGTCCAACGCTTTTTTGTGTTTGCGCATTTTTGCCTAGATCGTGTCCTTCAATCAGCGTACGATCTCCTTTCAATGCATCAAAATAATCCAATATAAATTTTGGAACACGAGGTGTTGTGGCATAGATACACTCATCGATCAATCCGTAAACAAAAGGAGAGTGAACTCCATGCCTTGTTTTGGAACGAACCCAATGCATAATGAAATCTATAGCACGCATAAAACAAGGATTAATTTAGCTACTGCGAAAATGGATAATTCCTACATTTGCCGCCTGTTCTTAAAGACGAATTTTAGGAATTGATTTGCCCAGGTGGTGAAATTGTCCCGACTCCCCGGAAATCACCCATTTCCGTGAGAGTCGTGGATCCTCGATCCGAAGCAGAATTGTAAAATTCTGACCGGATCGGGAGTAGACACTGGGTCTATTGTTGTTTGAAAACGTTCTTTTAATCTTAACTTGCCCAGGTGGTGAAATTGGTAGACACGCCATCTTGAGGGGGTGGTGCACTACGTGCATGCTGGTTCGAGTCCAGTCCTGGGCACTTAATTTTCTGGATAATTTTATGCCACTCTATAGCTTCAAGTTTAATTATCCAACGGCAAGTCGAGTTTAGATACCATTATCTCGATGAGCTATCCTTCTTCCCTATCGGAAAACTAGAGTATCTTAGCGCCTTTATGTTATCAAAAAAGGCAAAATACGCGATTCACGCACTTATTTTTTTGGCTAAACACCAAGAACAAGGACCAATATTGATCAGCACAATCGCAGAAAGTGAGCGAATACCACACAAGTTTTTAGAGGCTATTCTTCTCGATTTGAAAAAAGACGGTACGCTCGGAAGTAAAAAAGGAAAAGGTGGCGGTTATTACCTCATCAAAAAACCTTCTCAAGTAAACATGGCAGATGTAATGCGGCTTTTTGATGGTGCCATTGCTTTTTTGCCTTGTGTCACTCATCGTTACTACGAACGCTGCGAAGAATGCAAAGACGAGGAGACTTGTGGTATAAGAGACGCATTCCTTCAGGTGAGAAACGCCACAGTAGAGATATTGAAAGCCTCTACCCTTGAAAAAGTCATAGCACGGGAAAATAGACTTTTAGAAAAATAGTCAAATACCCTACTAAGTTTATAGAGTGTATATATTTGCGCCCTACTTATGATTAGATTGATTTTTCTATTCCTCAGTTTATTGTGTTTAAAAACATCTGCGCAGCAAACCATTACACAGGAAATGCTGTGGCTTCGATATTACAATACGGTGCAATTCAACGACAAGGTTTCATTGCACTCAGAAATAGAAAGCAGATTCTTTTTACCAACCATGAGGTCGCATCATTTACTTCTGCCCCGCATGGGCTTGAATTATCAGGTTTCAGAGTCGCTTGAGGCGAACTTTGGTTTTAATCATTTTAATTTATGGTTACCGCAAGAACCTACACCAGTTGCCCCGACAGAACACATACAACAGTTTTGGTTGCATCAGTTTATTAAGACCCATTATTATTTCGGAAACAACGGCCGATTCAAACTCACCCAACGCTATATGCTTGAAGAACGTTTTTTCGAAAAACCTTCTGGATCCTCAAAGCCATTTGGTGTAAACTTTAGGCTTAGGTTGCAAACGGCACTCATGGTGATGCTAGCTGATGAACTGGGTAAAAATAACAATACCATGTTATCATTGGTCTGCCATGACGAGCTGTTTGTTCAGGCAGGTGAAGATGTAAGGGCAAATGTTTTTGATCATAATCGTTTCTTCATTGGGTCGTACATTAAATTTGGAAAACGACTTGGAATGGAAACAGGTTACATGCATTGGTATCAGCAACTTCCAATTGGAAATAAATTTTTCAGTCGTCATTTATTGCGTGTAACCTTTTTTCATAACATCTTTATCTAAATGTTCGCAGAACTCGATATCAACGCATTGATCACGTCCATAGTTATTATTGGCGCCATCATACTGTTCATTACAGAAAAGTTTTCGATTGATATTGTGGCCTTACTCATTATCGCATCACTGGTGATCAGCGGGGTTATCACGCCAGCGGAAGGAATGCAAGGATTTGCCAATCCGGCCACCATGACAGTGGCTTTTATGTTTGTGATTTCGGCAGCGATCTTAAAAACCGGTTCCTTGCAATATGTTGCGGTGCAACTAACCCGCACCTTTAGAAATCATTACCAACGAGGGGTGGTGTTGTTGATGTTGGTTGTAAGCACTGTATCTGCATTTATTAATAACACTCCGGTAGTTGCTGTGATGATTCCAGTTACCATGCAAATCGCTAAAAACGCCAATCGTGCTGCATCAAAACTTCTCATTCCAGTAAGTTATGCTTCCATATTTGGTGGAACGTGCACGCTGATCGGCACATCAACCAACCTTATGGTAAGTGGAATTGCCGAGCAAAACGGCCTCGAACCCTTTTCTATGTTTGATTTTACTCCTATGGGATTGGTCTTTGTGGTAGTCGGTTCGCTCTTTATGATTTTTATTGGGCAACACTTACTACCCAACCGCGCAGAAAACAATGAAGATGAATTGGAAGACAGCCTGATCGACTATCTGGCTGAAATTGAAATTTTACCTGAATCAGACTTAGCGGATAAATCCATACTTGCCTCACCCTTGGTTAAAGAATTGGATATGGAAATTTTGGAGCTGCGCAGAGGTGATGCCATCATGACGCTTCCACAAGGTGATACAAAAATGCTGATTAGTGATGTTTTAAAGGTGCGTTGCAATGTTGGTAAAATAAGACAGCTCAAAGATCAAATGAAGGTTCGCGTGCTGCCCTTTTCTGACGAATTAGAAGATGACGATGCCGAAGGAAGAAGCGCGTTTGTTGAATTGGTGATTCCAACCAACTCGACCATGGAAGGCAAAACACTCCGTGAAGTAGATTTTAGAAGAAGGTTTCGATCTGCTCCTTTGGCCATTCGCCATCGAGAAGAAGTACTGCATGATCGTTTGCAAGATGTTAGGCTTCGAGCTGGAGACGTTATATTAGTAGAAATGAAAACCCACTTTTTGGAGCAATGGCGTACCAACAGAGAGCAAAGCCTGCCCTTTATTATTCTCAGCGAGCAGGGCATTCAGAGTTTTGACAAAAAACGATTTTGGATCGTGATTTCAGTGTTGTTGGGTGTCATCCTTACCGCATCCACCGGTCTCTTACCTATCGTCATCAGCACCATGTTGGGTGTTTGCCTCCTGGTCATCACCAATTGCTTAAACATCAAAGATGTGTATAGAAGCATTCAATGGCCTATCGTATTTCTTCTTGCAGGTGCGCTTAGTTTAGGAGTTGCAATGCAAAACTCGGGGTTAGCTGCTGCGATTGCCTTTGGTATTGTTGATGTATTAAGTGATTTCGGACCAGTAATCATCCTTTCGGGAATTTATTTGATCACCAGTGTGTTTACAGAAATGATGAGCAATAATGCCACTGCCGCTCTAATAGCACCAATCGCCATAGCTACCGCTCTCCAACTCGATGTTTCTCCTGTTCCTTTTTTGATGGCCGTGATGTTCGCGGCATCAGCGAGTTTTATGACACCGATTGGCTATCAAACAAATACCATGATCTATTCGGCCGGAGGTTATCGCTTCAAAGACTTTATAAAAGTTGGTGTGTGGCTAAACTTGTTGTTTTGGCTGCTTAGCACCTTGCTGATTCCGGTATTCTTTCCTTTTTAAACCATAGTTACAACTCTCCGCAAACCTTTATGCGAATATCTTTATCAGTTTGCCCACTTCGTGAACCCAAGGCTTCAATGGCTTCCACCACTTCCATTCCCTCTTCAACGCTGCCAAAAACCACATGAGCTCCATCTAACCAATCGGTGACGATGGTAGTGATGAAAAACTGACTTCCATTTGTGTTTGGGCCGGCATTGGCCATAGATAATAACCCAGGACGATCATGCTTCAATTCAAAATTCTCATCCGGAAACCGATCTCCATATATGGACTTACCACCCGTTCCATTATGGTTTGTGAAATCCCCTCCCTGAAGCATAAACTCAGGTATAACGCGATGAAGTTTACTTCCTTCATAGCCATAACCTTTTTCACCTGTGCATAAAGCCCGAAAATTCTCAGCCGTTTTCGGTACAACATCAGCTCGCAACTCAAAAACAATTCGTCCGAGGATCTCATCCTCAACAGTAACGTCAAAAAAGCATCTTGGATTTGTCATAAATTCTAATTTTTTTCGATTGCGAAAATGCTGATATTTATATCAATCCGTAGCGAAAAAGCGATGGACTCAAATTATTTTCTATCCACATGGTGTTTTTAGTGTATAATCAATTGAGTAAAATATTTTGTGATCAAAAAGAACAATTGACCTTATAGGCTATCCCTTTAAAAACTGGCCCTAAGAGAAAGTACAAAGTTTCTTCCGGAACCTGATAAACCAGAGCTATAAGGCCGATATCGCTGATCGGTGATATTCTCCAGCCCACCGCTTATTCTAAATGTTTCTGAAAGCTGATACAAGGCTTTTAAATTAAGCGTGTACCACCCGGGGGAGTAGTTATTTCCATTATCGTCCTTAGCATAAATCTCAGTTTTGCCTTGTTCTTCAATAGCTAAATCCTCAAAGCTCCTTTCACCCTGATACATCGTATTGATCTCAAGTGTTAACTGCTTTCTTTCATAGCGCAAACGCGCCACACCAAACATTGGAGCGGCATGACGTGAAGGACTAACGCTGCCATCATCAAGTTCTTCCTGACCTACTTGATAATTGTAGTCTGATAAAAAGGTAAAGCCGGCTATCAACTTCATTTCTAAACCAGCTTGAACACCATAAACGTTGGCTACAGCCGCGTTTTGAATGGCCTGAACTTGGCTGAAGGTGCCGTCATAATAAATACTGTCCTGTCCGTTGAGTTGAAAGGATCTGCGAACCATCGCATTCTGCAAAAGGGTGTAATAACCGGTAACATCGACCTTCAACCAATCCCCAAAAACCTTGGCAATACCTACGTCAACATTGTAAGCATACTCAGCCTTTAGATCAGGGTTAGGAACAACAACTGCTCCAGGTTCGGTATCAAACACTTTACCGATATCATCAACATTTGGTGATCGAAAAGCCGTGCCTAAATTAGCCTTGATAGACCAACGTTCTGATGGCTTAAATACACCACCAATACTACCGGTGAGCGCACCGTTATTAATTTCAGCGTTTTTGAATGGCAATGAATAATAATCCTGGTTATTACTGAAATCTGAGCTCAGCATAAATTGATTGTAGCGTATGCCACCTTGAATCGTAAATTGATCAGAAACCCTGAATTCACTGTTTAAATAAGCGGCCAAAGAATTCCATGTGGAATTAGGATAACGGGCTGGGCCTTTTGAAACAACACTCCGTTGCGTAATTGAGTTAGAAATGATTTCATTGATCCCTTTTGAGGTAACATCGTTTTGAATAAATTCTACTCCATAAAACACAGTGTTTCTGGATCCGGTACTCTTTACTAAGTCAAGATTAGCAGAGTAAGCCTCTACATTTTCAAATCGTTTTTCACGAGTATTACTGTTCAAATCCCGACTTATCCTGCTTTCAGCAAAGGACTGTTGAGCCAGCCGAAGTGTCATTTGATCATACATGAAATTGTCCTTCGAGTGGCTTACAGAAAGATTGTTCATAAGCCATTTTTGTGGTCCATAATTCCACTCTCCATAACGAGCTGACCCGGCTCTAATGCGATTATGTCGATCATACCGGCCATAAGACGTGGTAGCAGAATAATGAAATCCGTATTCAAAATCCCAGTATTCAGTTGGCTGAAAACGCACTTTCTGCATCATGTTGATCTGCGAGTAACCCGAGGGAACTTGAAGCAAAGGATCTTCTTGGTTAATCAATACATCCAAACTATCCTGTCGTTGAACATGGTAGCTTTTTACATAATCTGAAGGTCCGTGACTTCCTTGCCTCAGGTGATCATAATCCCAGGCGCTTACACTTGTCACCAAAGCCCATTTTTCCCACCCTATATTTACATCAAAATGACCTGTTTTTTCATTATTTGCTGATGAATAACGTGTAATCGCATTTCCTGATACAAGCGGCTCATTTGTCATTGACAATTGTGGAGTGAGCGTTTGAAAGCTCATCACCCCTCCTATAGCATCACTGCCATAAATAACTGATCCTGGTCCAAAAAGCACTTCAGTGCTCTCCGTAGCAAAAGGATCGATGTTAATCACATTCTGAATATTCCCGCCTCTGAATATAGCCGTATTCATACGCACTCCGTCAACCGTATAGATAAGCCTGTTGGTGGCAAACCCACGAATCATTGGGCTTCCACCGCCTTGCTGACTTTTTTGCACAAACACTTTACCTGATGCACCTAACAAATCTGCTGCTGTCTGTGGGTTTTGCAAAGCGACCTCTTTAGGGCTTATAGTTGTGATTTTAGAAGGAACATTTCCTGAAGACTGTCGCCATCTCGTAGCTGATATCACTACCTGATCCAGGTTCATAATAGACTGCTCAAGGGCGATCTTAAACCCAGACAACTTTAAATCGTTATAACTAACTGTCAACATCTTATAGCCAAGCAGGCGTATCATAATATATTCTGCACCCTTAAAAGCTGAGAGATTTGCCTGCCCTTTTGAGTTGGTAATTACAGATGTCTGCGGATTATCACTTGTGAGGGTAACAGCTTCTAAAGGCTTTTCTGAACTCTGATCCATAACAGTGATTGTTTGGGCAAAAGACATCACAGCCATACCCAACAGCAACCACAAACTAAACATGCGTTTCATTGCGAATGAATTAAATAAATAGGGGTAGCTTTCCAGAAAATATAACGGAAAACATGAACTAAAAAGGATGATATTTATCTAACTCTGGCGGGGTGGCGGAATAGCTATGGATCGAAAACCAGTGGTGGTAAATGTTATACAACCTGGAAAACCTTTGTCTAACATCTTAGAAAGTGAAATTGTATTTTCGAAGTTATCGCAATAGAGTTTTTTGTAAAATTCAATCAATTGATCTTGTTTTTCCTGTTTTTGAGGGTTGTTCCCCAAAACCTGAACGATCAATTCATCGAGTTGCTTATTTAGTTCGGTTTCTTTATGATCCCACCAAACCCAGTAATACGTGGTATCGCCCACCGTTTCCGTTTCGACAACATCAAACATATTGTCTTGATATTCAAACTCCTTTGAGTGCTTCCAATTTAGCAGTGAATCTTTTTCTTTTTCAGTAAATTTTAAAAGAATCAGCTCTTCACGGTCAATTCCCGCAATCATTTTCCACTTGACTTCACTTTTCACTTGCTTCTTTTGGTATTGAAAAAACAAGTATGCGGATGCCACAGGTGCAA
>JBBDRU010000041.1:0-11177 GCA_040905305.1 Salibacteraceae bacterium
TCAACCCGAATAATGCGGACGAATTTGCGTATGTGGATGCAAATAGAAATCTTGTGAAGTATAACATGGCTACCAAAGAGAAAGAGACTTTAGTAGATAACCTTGACCGTATTCTTACTCCAGACTGGGGAGCAGGCGGGTGGATCGTGTTTAGCGCGGGATGGAAAATTTGGAGGTTCATAATTAAAAAGAATTACTACCCTCAATTTGGTAGTCAACGCCATAGTCAATTACCCACAGAATGTGTTTCTCAAATATCTTCTGAGCCTACCGAGGTGTCACTTTTCCCATTGGTTGCTCCCCTGGATAAACCAATCGGGTCACCCCAAAACAAACTTAAATCAAGCTAAATTGGGCGGTTCGTTTTCAAGAGCATTTCAATCTCTCGCCATGTGGAGTTGCAAATAAAAAAGGCGACCTATTCGGGTCGCCTTTCTTGTTTTGTGTTTATTTAAAGTGATTACTTACCACTTTTCTTTGTTACCAACCATGGGAATTCACAATCGGCATAAGCTGCACCGTTTGTTCCGCCCAACAGGTTTTCACCACAACTTCCCACATCATTTGAACAATCGTGGTTTTCATAGCCAAACACATCAATGCTGCAAGGCTCTGACGCGGTGGTTTCACAGGTAAGAATGCTGGCGTTCTCATCCCAGCTCAAGGTGCTGCCGTCTTGCGATAAAAGAATGGCAAAAGTGGTATATGATCCGGTGCTTTGTCCATATCCGCTGAGGTAGAAGCTACTGCCCATAGCTTCTATTCGCAGATCCGTTGCATTGTCTTCAGAGACGGCACAGGCACACAGTTCTTTTAATTCGGCTTCATCATAGGTTATGGTGGTAATACCATCTGAATCAACGGTTCCTACATCAAAACTACCGTCTGAGCTCATTACTACATTGTCTTTTGCAGACTCATGAAGGTTCAACTCACTTTCTTTAGAACAACCAACCAATGCAGCGATCGCTGCTAACACTACTAACTTTTTCATAAAATAAAGATTTAAGGGTTTAAAATTTTAAAGCGGCAATATACAGTTGATTTCAAGTTGACATCTTCTTTTACAGCACTTTTGGAAATGAATGTCAGACTGTTAATAAGTTAATTTGCTTCTTTCGAATGCGACAAATTCACATGCTTTGTCAGGTGTAACGCATAAATGCATTATATTGCATCAATAATTAAGGGGAATGATTATGAGAGTTTTGGTAACCATAGCGCTATGTGTATGCGTATTCAATGCACATTCGGAAGGCTTAAATACACGATCGGAAAATATAGATCTCGAAAAAATTGCTAACAAAGCAGAGCAGTTGATCTATGAAAATCCGATCAAGCTGGATTCGGCTATAAATGAACTCAGAAGAGCGGCCGTTGCAGCGGATGACTCGGACTATATCATGATGGCAAACCTGCTTCAGGGAATCAGTCTGACCACTAAAAATGATTTTGCCCATGCCTTGAAAAGGTTCATTGTCGTTTATGAATACGGGAAGGCGAAAAATGATATTGATTTTCAGGTAAATGCTTTAAATGACATGGGTGGTGTTTATATGTACATTAATCAACATGAAAAAGCCAAACTTGTCTTTAGAAGAGCACGAGACTTGATTAATTCGGAAGAAGATCAATATCTGAATGCCAGCCTGAATATGGCATTAGGAATGAGTCAAACAAAATTGGGTGAGTTTGATTCTGCCAGAGTTTCATTAAGCTTTGCTATGAACTGGTTCAAAGAGCAAGAAGAAATGCACCTTGCACAATCGTGCATGAATGAAATGGCATACGGCCTGGAAAAGCAGCGTAAATACCGTCAGGCAATTGATGTTTACAACAGCATGTTGGCATTGTATCCTTATACGGACGATGTGCGCGGAGAAATCGTTACCCACCAGCGCAAAGGCAATGCCTTGATGAAAATTGGCCACATGCGCGATGCCATCGCCTCTTTAGAGAGCAGCCTTGAGATAGCTGATGAACAAGAATATGAGTTGGAGAAAGACTCCACATTGGTACGTTTGATAAAAGCCAACGCTACCATCGGAAACATTGCTTCAGCCGAGAGTTATGCGTTTCGATTGATCGACTATATTGAAGACCGTGAGACAAAGCGCAATCATGAAATGATGGCGTATGTTGACTCTAAGTTTAACCTTCACGAACAAGAGCGTATCAATTCGAAACTGGCGGAAGAACTAAAAGCTACGCGTGCCGATCTCAGCCAAACCAGCCTTTACCTGCGTTTTGCATCAGCGGCTGTGGTGCTGCTCATTTTGTCTATTCTAGCGATGTTTAGAAGGCTTTCTGTTGTAGGTGATAAGAGCAGCGGTTAAGCAACGGCTGCGATTCGATAAGACCTGTATTACGAAATGTGAAGCGCGAAGCCAACTATATTCAATGATGCGATTCTGACTTTATCAACTTCTTGGTGGCCAACCCTTCACCGGTTTTGATCCTCAAAATGTAGAGCCCATCTGCAAGGTGTCCAATATTTATTACATCTGAAGTAGTTTTAGATGGCGTCAATTCTAAGAGGGATAGTCCAGAAGAATTTAAAAGTGTTACCTGATCAATGGACTGTGGTGACGATATGGTTATTTTATCTTTGGTTGGGTTCGGAAAAATTTGAATGGATATATGATCCTGCTTCATGTCTCCAGTACTTAAGAGCCAGTCAACATAAACAGCATTGGTGAGCACCCTGTGATGTGCATTTCCGTTTTTGTAAGCAGTTACATGATAAGTAATGACGTAAGGATGGTTGCGCTTGTGAATGGAGTCTGTTAACCACGAGATACTCGTTTCAATGCTGTCGCCAATGTCTGTAACTGAATAATCGCTATCGAAAAAACTGTGTTCGAAGATCTCGGAGGAGGATTTGATAGTTATGCTGTCCCAATCACTTTTAGCAACACGAAATGAATAGCTCCATGATTGGTTAGTGTGAATATTGAATTCTCGTCCTTGTGTTTCGAAAAGGTTTTCGTTGTTAATGTTGTCATGCCCAGACAGCGTTTGACAGCTATCGGTGACTTTAATAGAAAATTTCGCCATGTGAACGCCCATAACCTGATCCCAACGCCTGCGTTCAGTTACTTTAAGTTCAAACTGATAAAGTCCGGTATCAGGTGATTCGATCCATGAAACTTCACCGGTAAGAGGATTGATATCAATTCCATCTGGAATAGGAAGATGCCCGGAGAGGCTATCCAGTTCAAAATGAAGGCTATCACCATTTACCTCATAAAAAAGGGGGTTTACGAAGAACGGGTTAGTATTGCAGCGGGTTAATTCATACTTTAAATCAAAGCGCGGGGAGTCTTGAAAGTAAAAAAAACTCGGAGTAGTATAGGTTACATCTTGGCTGAAATAGTAAGGGAATTCGGAAGGTTGAACATTATTACCCTGAAGTTCAAATATTTCGGATTGAAAGTCACGCCTGTAAGTTCCGCAACTCGGAAAATGATGTACTATAGTTGAATCAATATTATTTGATGAATCTAGCGATATTATGGCATTTTCAGTATCTCCGAAAGAAAGGGAGATTTCATCAAAATGAGCATATCCATAGGGATCAAAAACAACCATTCGTAATTCGTCTGTTAGAATCGAGCAACCAGACTGGTTTGTAGAGTTTTCAATCCAAACATTTTGCGATCTAAGAGAGAGAACACAAAATATTGAAATAAATGCCATGGCAATTGATTGAAGATACATTGACTATTGTTTGACGATTTTGAAAGTCTTTCCATTCGATTTGCTCTGCAGTTCGAGAATGTATGTGCCCGACTGAATATGATCTAGTTGCAAGCTTACGGGGTCAGTGTAGTCTTTCATGATTACTCTCCCTTGCAGGTCGTATATCGTTATGTGATACATACGTTCTTTTGCGTTTACAACATGCAACGATTTGATAAACGGGTTTGGAAAAACAGACATGGGGTTATCGTTAGTCTCATCAACGATCAGAGGCGAATCAGTTAAGTCGAACAAGCAAATAAATCCTTCTGGATATGCGTTGGATGTGCTTTGAAACCAAGCATTGCCGCCCGGGTCTTGAAGGGGTAATCCCTGCTGAGAGATCATCGCTCCGCTAACATACATCTTGTTGAGTCCGTCAATCTGAACGGCAAACATTTCATCTTCTCCAAATTCAAGTGTTCCACCGTAGCTTCCAACAAAAGAATTCCAGTAAAGGTCATAGTTCTCATCCAATGCCATTACGAATCCATCAGTGTGCACATCGTTGCCGTCTTGGTGTGTTGATTCAACATACATCATAGATGGGTTTGTAGTCGGAAAGGGAAGTCCGTTTGCCGAACCGCTTACTCCTGTTGCTAGTAAGTGACTGTGATGAAATGTCATGTCACGTAGTTCATCGGATGAATCGTCTCCGAAATATGAACAATGCACGAGATCACGGTTGGAGTCAAACCTCGCAAATACTCCATCACCTTGGTTTAAAGCAATGTTACCAGTTCCTCCATATGTGTTTTGAAAAAAGGCATTTCCGCTTGCGGTTAAGGGTAAGTCGGCATCAGATGTTGTGTGTCCGCTGATTATAATGTTATTACTAGTAGATACATCGATGTCCCAGAATTTATCGCCTTTATTTCCTCCTATGAAAGTGGTCCACTCTTGACTATGATCCGTGTCAAATTGTGCTATAAATCCTTCCCAAAAACCACCGTCAGAAACAGGTTCATTGTAGGCTCCTGTCATGGACAAAGTAGGGAAATTTGAATGGTTGCTAGTGAACCCAGTGATCAACAGCTTTCCGTTTTGATCTAATGTACAATCGTAAACATGCGTTCCAGGCCCACCGAAAGATGTTGACCAGACTAGTTCATAGCTATCGTTAAATCTGGCGATATGACCGCCTCCTATCGGAGAAAAAAATGCTCCACTTGGGTTTTCGAATGGATAGTTACCCGACCCGACTACATAATAACTATCATCACTGTGCAATACGATCGATCTCAGACGTTCTGTTGATCCGAAGTTTCCAAAAAATGTTGAGTAAACTAGTGTGCCAGAAGAGCTGATTTCAATAATGACACCATTCAAACAAGATGTAGGTTCCTCACCCTCACAATCATTTACGCTGCTAAAATATGCGTTTCCTCCTATATCCAACAATGGAAAATCTAAAGACCAGGTGTGTGTTGCAATCATGAGGTTGTCGTTTGACTTTAAACCAAATCTAAACGGCTCTCGACCAGCATCATCACTCTGAGAGCCTCCTATATAAGTAGCCCATACGAGTTCATGATTTGGATTGAACTTAAGGAAAATAAAATCTGTCATACCTTCAATCTCTTCCTGAATGGCTGTATTGCTAGCTGGGAAGTCTGTGCTTGTAGTATAGCCACCAGCATAAAGGTTTCCCGAATCATCGCTTTCGAGATCGAGGATTTTTGTTTCACCATCTCCTCCGCCTACTAAGGTACACCAATTGACGTATTCGGGGTCATCATCTCTCGAACCGCTTGCACCGAACTGAAAGATAAGAGTTTTATCGGTGTCCCATGAACCGAGATCAGAAAACTGAAGTTTTCCGTTTCCATTATGCATGTATTTTGGCCTCCAAGATAACTGAGTTACATTGCCGCTTCCATCCACTTCATAAGCCAGTCCTTCAGGAATTACATAAGAATAGTCCGCTTTGTGAATTACAATGTAGTTTAGAACCTCCGTGATATCATCATAACCGTCAATGGTCATTTCGAAATTGCTTGGATCAGCACCGTTTTCAAATACTATGGCTGATTTGGGACCAAACTCATTGGTATAGAAATGAACATGGATGTCGTCATATAAATCTTCATAGACAATTCGCTTTCCTGATGACAGATTAGCATAAGTTCCAAATTCATTGTAAAAGCGAATATCAGCTCCTGTGGGTGACAATAATCTTGGATTAACCTCGCTTGCTCCATTTGTGTAAGAGAAGTCGAGCCTATGTATAGTATCAGGTTCACTTTGGCTTTCTGACCTTTTTCTAGCCGAGACAAAGAAATTTGATGTCGTGAAGAACATATTGCCGGGCGCACCAAGCGTGTAAAACTGAATAACATCAGCTTGCCATTGAACTTCACTTCTGAGTTGTCCATCGTTTTCGATAAACATAACTCTATCTGATTCAGGCTCTCCTTTGCCATCAGGGTAGATGGTTTGCGTAAGAATTGTCGAGCTAAGAAATAAACATATCACAAAGGGTATTAGGTTGATTGATTTCATTATAATGGGTCTTTTGAAATAAGTGAAAGCAGAATTTGGTAATAATTTGAATTATTGACTTAAACTGGATTATGAAAAAAATGTATCCGAATCATAGCAAGGCAGTTCAAGACGCTTTTTTTTGAGTGATTTAAATTATTGCAATTTCTCAAACATATAACAGAAAGAACGAGCGACCAATAAAAACTCTATAAAATGAATAATTGGACGGTGTAATAGCTTGATTATATATGTTTTGATCAAGCTGAGATTGCTTCTTGAACGGTTGAAAAGGTTGATATTGGTATGCTGTTATATCTCGAAGTTCAACTAACGGAAAATTGCGGCATTATCGGAATGCCGGGTAGCTAGGATTGTTAGTTGGTGAAATTTAATAGTGATAAAGAGTATTTCAATCCTGAAACTCAATCCGTAGAGAAGAGCTGTAGATGTCTTTCTTACTCGATGCAGTGATGAGGTATTGCCCGGAAGGAATATCTTCACTGGTTTCAGTCACTTCATAATACTTTCCGTTTTTCACATACCGCACCTTAGTGTAGAATTCATCACCACATTGATCTCTTAAAACCAATAATAAGTCTTGCTCACTAAAGTTTATAAAAACCAAATCGATTCTTGACCCCACCTTTATCGGGTCGGTGATTGTTTTGATCGTGCGCTCTTCAAACTTCATAATATCGTCAAATGGCGGCACGAAAGCAACGAAAGAAGACGAAGTTTCACCGCTATAAAAAACCTGTTTAATCCGATAGAAAAGCTTTGTGGAAGGAACCTTATAATCCACATCAAAGTATTCGGTGCGGTGGTGTGTTTGGTTTGAACCACTCATTCTCATGATCGGCTCCCAATTTTCTCGATCGAGGCTACGCTCGATATAGAAATATTGCACAAAACCTGTTACCGCCCATTTCAACTCCACATTAGACCCATTGCGATGTGCTTCAAACTCAATATTCAGTGAATTGCTTTCTTCCGATGCAGAGTCTGGGGAATTCAGCACATGCCCTCCATTATCAGAGTGGAAGCCTATTGCGCTGAACGACAGCGAGGCGCAAAATACAATTGAAATGACGAGGTTTTTTCTCACGATAAATTCAGGTCGAAATTATACAAGACGATTTGAAAATCCGTAGCTATTTTACTATTTCTCTCAACATGTTGATTATTTGACCCCTGAATTCCGTGTTTTTGGGGTGATAGACATGTTTTTGCGACTTAAAAAAACCTTCCATCCCAAAACCTACCACGTTTGGTGCACAGCAGCTAACCCATTGAAAACAATTTTTTGATGACTATTCCGTATCATCGTAGCACTTTTAAGGCATGTTACAACCATCAGCGTATAAACTTATTGAGAACAGGAGCGATTTGTTGGATTGCATCGATCACCTGTCAAACAAAGAGAGTATAGCTATTGATCTGGAGTTTGATAAAAACAGGTTCCGCTTTGGCTTTAACTTGTGTTTGATGCAGCTAGCCACTGATGAGCAATGTTTTCTGTTAGACCCTTTAGTAAAAGATGTTGATATCGAGCTTGTTTTTCCGCTGCTGGAGAACGATCAGATCACAAAGTTGGCATTTGAGTTTGGCGAGGATATGCGTTTGCTGCATGTCCTTGGTTGCAATCTAACCAACCTTGAAGATTTAAGTTTTGCTTCCAAATTGTTGAATAATCCTCAGCTTTCATTGGTCAACCTGATTATGAAAGAACTGAATGCCGAAACCAGCAAGTCTTCTCAAAGCAGCAATTGGTTTATTCGCCCGCTTACTGAAAAGCAGTGTTTATACGCTGCTGAGGATGTGGTGTATTTGCATCAGCTGAAAAATGCTTTGATGAAGAAACTTGAAGGAGACGACCGGATGGATTGGTATTTAGCAGAAAACAATTTTTTTGAGCAACAGAATTTTGAAGTCAACGGGGCGCATGAGTTATCCTTGTCAAGAGATGAACGGGATCAGGTTTCTCAGGTAGATTACCACGTGTTGAAAAAGCTTCATGCCTTTAGATTAAAGGAGGCAAAACTCCGAAACCGTCCTGAGTATCAGATTTTGCACGGTGCATATATGTTTAAATTGGTTACTGGAGAGTGTACGCTCGATAATTTTGAAAAAGAAGCAGGAACGATGCGGGTTCTTCGAAATTCTGGGTTCAAACAGCGTCTGCACAAATGCATGAAAGAAGCGAGGTCTGAGGCGCATGATTTGGGTTTGTCAAAAAAGATAAACGCTTTTGAACAACCCTCACCTCAAGAAAAATCAACCATGCGGCAAGCACAGAAACTGATCGATAAAGAGGTGGAAGCAATCTGGAAGCCTATCCAACTGAAGATTAAAGAGCGCTGGGGTGAAAACGTTGCCACTTTTCTGTTGAGTAATCGCATTATGAAGGAGCTGGCAGATGGAAACCGATCCTTCATTCCAGACTATCGCTTAAACTTGTTTGATGAGTTGAGCGAACATACCAACGTTAAATAGGTTGAATAGATCAATGCATAACCTTTTTGCTATTTCGAGGTGCTGACAATCAAACCAAATAATATTCATAATCATTTTTTGAAAGGTGTTTTCATGAAAATCGTCATTTTCGCTGATCATGGAGAAAAGTAAAACCTTGTTTAAGGAGACTTTCTTATCCGTTAGAAATCATACGGAGTCGATTTGCTCACCACTGGAACTGGAAGACTATATTCCTCAACCGGTAGATTTTGTAAGTCCGCCTAAGTGGCATCTCGCGCATACGACCTGGTTTTTTGAAACATTTTTACTCAAGCCTTTTCTCGATTCCTATCAGGTTTTTCACCCGAAATATGATTACCTCTTTAATAGCTATTATAACTCCCTTGGGGATCGGGTAGTGCGCGCTGAAAGAGGAAACATGTCTCGTCCAGTGCTCAAGGATGTGATGGCTTACAGGAAGCATGTCGATCAGGCTGTCATAAAATTATTGCAAGACACCGATCACGAGCAGGTGTTTGCTCTTTTATCTATCGGGATCAACCATGAACAGCAACATCAAGAACTGCTGATTACGGACTTGAAGTATATTCTGGGGCATAATACGCTCTTCCCGATTTATATGCAAAACGCGTCCAAGGTAGATCAAATCAATGAAGCATCGGGATGGCTGGAATTTGAACGAGGAGTTCATAAAGTAGGAGCATCGGCTGATGGCTTTTCTTATGATAATGAGCATGCTCAACACGAGGTATTGATCGGGGGGTTCAGTTTGAGCAAGGCACTGGTCACCAATGCCGAATACCTTGAGTTCATAAATGACGATGGTTACAAACGTCATGATTTATGGCTTGATGAAGGGTGGAGCTGGATCAACGAAACTGGAATCTCATCACCACTTTATTGGCATAAAATAGAAGGGGATTGGCACCAATACACCTTATCTGGTTTGAAACCGTTGAGCATGAGCGCTGTGCTAGCTCATGTTTCATTTTATGAAGCAGCGGCCTTTGCAGAGTGGAAAGGAATGCGCCTGCCAACTGAACACGAGTGGGAGGTGAGCGCAGACAAAATCAATTGGGGCAGCAGATGGGAACATACATCAAGTGCATATTTGCCCTATCCCGGATTTAAAAAACCAAAGGGCGCGGTAGGTGAGTACAACGGCAAATTCATGATCAACCAAATGGTATTGCGCGGAGCAAGTGCAGCTACTTCTAATGGCCATTCAAGAAAAACATATAGAAACTTTTTTCATCCGCACCTGCAGTGGCAATTTAGCGGAATACGACTAGCAAAAAATGACTAACCCGATAAACCAGCAGTTTGCAGAGGATGTTCGTGACGGACTTTCAGCAGAGGAAAAATATTTACTCTCCCGATGGATTTATGATGAAAAAGGAGATAAGCTTTTTGTTCAGATCATGAACATGCCTGAATATTATCTAACAGACTGTGAACTGGAGATCTTCTCAGAAAAAACCGATGAATTGATCGCATCGCTTAGCAAAGGATTTACAGGTGCTTTTGACGTAATTGAACTCGGTGCGGGTGATGGCTCAAAAACGATACACCTCCTGCGCGGGTTGATAAATGGAGGGTTCGATTTCACTTATCGACCCATCGATATTTCTCAACATGCTATTGATTCCTTAAATGAAAAGCTGAAAAAAGAACTTCCAGACGTGGCTGTTGATGGCATGCAGGGAGAGTATTTTGAAGCGTTGAACCGACTTCCTTCAGAAAAACCCAAAGTGGTGTTGTTCATGGGGTCTAACATTGGGAATTTATTTGATGCCAGAGCCAATAGTTTCTTGAGGAAACTAAGTGCGGTGATGAACAAGGAAGATAAGTTGCTGTTGGGTTTAGACCTGAAAAAGGATAAGGAGATAGTGCTGCCTGCTTATAATGATAGCCAGGGCATCACTGCCGCATTTAACCTGAATTTATTAAACCGCATCAACAGGGAATTGGGAGGAGATTTTGACGTGAGTAATTTTGAACATACGCCTATTTACGATGAAGAACAAGGGTTGGCAAAGAGCTACCTCACAGCTAAACGTGCACATTCAGTATTTATAAAAGCACTCGATCAACACTTTGCATTCGATAGCGGAGAGCGTATTTTTATGGAGCTTTCCAGAAAGTATGATGATGAAACACTAAATAGCATCACAGAACACACTGATTTGGTTTTGGCAACGAAAATTTATGATAATCTTGAATACTTCTGTGATGCGATCTATATAAAAAAGTAAGCAGTCGCTTTACGTTATAACCTGAACTCGATTTTTTAAGTTGAAACGTTTTTGGTGTTACTTAGGTTAGAACCAACCAAAAGATTATTTCTTATCGAAATTGACTCATGATTATCAATCTATTCAGAGTTCCAAATAGTTCTGCTATCAACTGACATGATTGATACTTTCGATAGGATTAATAGACTTTTATTTTGATTAGAGCCGTGTGAAGCGTTTGAT
>JBBDRU010000042.1:0-1800 GCA_040905305.1 Salibacteraceae bacterium
GAACATAGTTTTGCCAGGTTGTGATATCCGTTCAGATTTTTAGCGATCAATATTTGTTTGAATCGCTTATCCGGATTGTCTTTCGTGAATTGCAGTCGCTGATACTCTTCGGCAACGAAAAACTCGCATCCAACAATGGCTTTGATGTTGTTTTTTTCGCACTCATTCACAAATTGAAAAACGCCCATCATGTTTCCAGTGTCTGTGATGGAAACAGCAGGCATCCCGAAATCTGCGGCCTGCCTTACAATTGACTTAATATCTGATGTTGATTGAAGTATAGAAAACTGCGTGTGATTATGAAGGTGAACAAATGGGTGAGCCTCCAAAAGAACTTTGTTTTCTTTTAACTCAACCTTGCTGAGCTTTGAGTCTGAATCTTCCTCTTCAACTTCGCCTAGTTCTTCCGGTTGATATGGTTCAATGTTTAGGCCGATTAGCTGGAATGGCTCCGGGTTAGCTTCTTTAAAAAGCTTGATGTACTCCGCATTAGATTTAAGTTCTTTAAAGCCAATGACACCAACCCTGATTAGCTCAAGAAAGCATCTTGCTGTAGCTTCAACATCAGCGGAGGCATTGTGCGCATTGTCTATCGGTTCATTAAATAGCTTCTGATTCAACTCGGAAAGCGTAGGGAACTTAAAGCCTTTTCCCCGACCACCGGGCAGCTGGCAGAAATTAGTGCTCAGCCGCATCGTATCCAAAGTGTACTTTTCCATGAGGCCGTCATCGCGATTGGCGCGGGCGTATTCTGCACCCAATACCTTCATGTCAAATTCTATGTTATGACCAACGGCAAAATCTGTTTCGGCCAGGTCTTTCTTAAACTCGTCCATGACCACCGCCATTGGAACACCTGTTTTTTGAGCGCGTTCTGTGCTGATGCCATGAATCTTTTCAGCGTTGTATGGAATGGTGTAGCCCTCTGGCTTGATGATGTAGTTTTTGACACTGATTAACTCACCTTTGTAGTCATGGAGCTGCCATGCGAGCTGAACCACCCTGGGGAAAGCCTCGAAGTCTGAAACTTCTGCTTTCCAGTTTTCAATTCTTCCTGTGGTTTCGGTGTCAAAAATTAAATACATAACTCCAATTATGGTGAGGGGTAACTTGAGGCTATAAAATTAGCTACACCAATTGGAGAAGGAAAGGCTTGTTGATAGAATGTGAAGAAAAAACAGATAGAAGCCTGTGGGGGGTTAAGCCATTTGTTGCTCTTTTTTCAAATTGTGTTTTTGAAGTATGGAATGCGTAGATGATGCTACCAGACCAATTATAAAAACATCATCGATGAAACCTACGATTGGCACAAAATCAGGAAGCACATCAATGGGTGATATAAAGTAGAGTAGGGCTGCTATTATTTTCACGAGATCATTTTTCGGCAACAAAGGCCCTTCGCCAATGGAGTGTCTGCCTAAGATAGAATAGAATAACTCCAGGTGGTTCCATACTTGCGCGATTGCGTTTCTGGATCGTTTTCCTTTGACATTAGCTTCTTCTGCTATTACTGCAAGCTTGGACTTATCTGAAAAATAGCCTTCTGCCTTTTCTAATGATTCATTGTAAACTGTTTTGACCTGATCAATCATTTTTGGTATGTCGGTGTGTATCATATTTCAGCAGATTTATTGTTTCAAATGTCAGTTATATGTCTGACTGAAAAAACCAATGTTTTCCTAACGTGATCACGCTAAAATATATGTTTTATTAATAAAGCTACACTTATAATGAAATATAATTCTGATAATATGACGATTGGTGAAACTAAATTCTATCAATTTATGTCTTCCTTGCGTG
>JBBDRU010000043.1:0-1796 GCA_040905305.1 Salibacteraceae bacterium
AAGGGCCTGCAAAGCGTTCGACTTTACGCGCAGGGTGTTGAATTGTTTGTTCATGCTTACCGCCAACTCTGCCCATTCCAAAGCTTCTTCGAGATTGGTATTATGATTTACGCACCAATTCGCGGCTTCCATAGGACCGACATAGGTGAAACGGGCTTTGCCTTTTAAATCATTTCTTAATTGTTCGACTACTGTTTTATTGATATCTACGGCTATTTCGAACGGAATTGATTTCTTTTCCCATTTCAATTCACCATATACACTGTTTTGCGTAAAGTCTTCAAAACTGTAGGTTAAATATTCTGTAAAGCTGCTTTCTTCCCAAGTGGTGTTTGCTCTGGCGACCACTTCTGATTCATCAAAAAAGTAGCTTCCCCAACTGCTGTGATTGGAAGAAAGCAATATTTCAACGCTTCCATCCTCATTGATTACCATAAACATGGCGTATTTGCCCGCTTTTACTTTTTCATTGTTGATCAAAACATCTGTTGAAAACTCAATAGTAGTATTTTCATCTGCACCGGCTCGCCAGGGTGCTGAAGTTGCAGTTCCCCAACCGGGGTTCTTCATTCCGTAGGGAACCAAATCACCCCATATTTCCCTGCCTCTAACAGCTGGACGTGAGTAGTTAATCGTGATCTCTGTAATACCCAATAGCTGAGAAACGGAAGCTTGTGGGCTCACTCGAGGAGTTTTTACCACCTGGGTTTGAGCTTGAGCATAAAATGTGATAGAGAGGAGTGCTGATGTTAGTAAACTGGAAAGATTGGAACTGAAATTCATCGGTTATATTATAGGGTAGGGTTCAAAAGTAGAATCCTATGGTTATGAATTTCAATTATGTGAAAAGAAATTGTCTCTTATTTTTGACAGATGAGCTCTGAAACAAGACAATGCTTAGAATGTGGTGAGAAGTTAATGGGACGGATTGACCAAAAATTCTGTTCTGATCAATGCAGAAATGCATATAACAACCGTCACAATAGTGATTCGACCAACCTCATGCGTAATATCAACAACACGTTGCGAAAAAACCGAAGGATCATGAGTGGGTTGAATCCAAATGACAAAACGAAAACAACTCGTGATAAACTGCTGGCCAAGGGTTTTAATTTTAACTACTTCACCCACACATACGAGACAAAAACCGGATCGGTTTATCACTTTTGCTATGAGGAAGGTTACTTAATGTTAGATAATGACGAAGTGCTTTTAGTGAGGCGTGACGACCCTCAAATATGATGTTTTTTCGTGATTGTAATGCTGGTTCCTGACTCGGGAGAGCTATCTATGGAAACACTCGCACCGTTCATTTTCGCCAGATCATAAACCAGTTCAAGTCCCAGTCCTGTTCCTTTGCGTCTTCCCGAAGGTCTTACTTCATTAAAATTGCCCTTGGTCACTGCCTCTAAAATATTTTTAGGAATGCCAGAACCATTATCATGATAGGAGAGGTGCGCAGCATTCTCACTTTTTGTGTAACTGATATCTATGGTGCCTTCGTTCGGAATGTGTTTCAAACTGTTGCTCAATAAATTTCTAGCTATGATATCCAGATGAGCCTGATCGAAAAAAATCGTTTGATCGCCTAGTTGTGAGTAGTTTATCCTTGCGTTCTTAGCGTCTATGTTGGATCTGTAAATTTCAATCGAATCTTCTACCACCTCTTTTATCTGTACATCAGTAGGCCTTACAATTCCTTTGTCTCGAGTGATCCAATAAAGCAACTGATCAATTGATCCCAGGGTTGTTTTAATGTTCTTTTTGGCCATCACAATAAACTCAGCTAACTCACT
>JBBDRU010000044.1:0-10813 GCA_040905305.1 Salibacteraceae bacterium
CTCAATACGTTGGAAACAACAGTTCTGCCTAATTCAAGTCGCTCGCGATAGATATCCATATCGCTTCCACGACTAAAATAAATGCGCTCAAATGAGCATGCTAGCTTTTCTCCTGGCTGGCGGATCATTTCCATACTCACCTCTCCTTCCTTTCTGATGATCAAGGCATGACCGGGATCCACTTCCTTCACCATTTCAGCCGAAACATTGAATGCTGTTTGAATAACTGGACGTTCGCTTGCCACAACCACCACCTCATCATCACGATAATAAAAAGCGGGACGAATACCATTGGGATCTCGCAACACAAAGGCATCCCCATTTCCGATCATGCCAGCCATTGCATATCCTCCATCAAAATCTTCAGCAGATCGCGTTAGAATATTACGGATGTCCATGTGCCTTGAAATCATTTTTGTGATCTCTGTATTGTCATATCCAAGCCGCTTATATTTTTCAAAAAGCACTTCATTCTCTTCATCCAGAAAATGACCGATTTTCTCAAGCACTGTAACTGTATCGGCCTTCTTCTTAGGATGCTGACCAAGGTTTAACAGTAAATCAAACTGCTCATCAACGTTGGTCATGTTAAAGTTTCCAGCCAACACCAAGTTGCGGGTCATCCAATTGTTCTGCCTTAAAAACGGATGACAAGCTTCAATACTATTTTCACCATAGGTGCCATATCGTAAATGACCGAGGAATATTTCACCTGTGAAAGGAGCGTTTTCTTTTAGCCACTTAGTATCCTTCAACACTTCGTTTTTACCCTCCGCTCGCTCCTTAACACGTGTATTAATGCCTTCATAAACGGCATTAAAAACATCCTGAATCGGCTTGTTGCTATTTGATCGTTCACGCGAAATGTAGCGACTGCCAGGTTTTACATCAAACTTAATGTTGGCTAGACCTGCTCCATCCTGTCCTCTATTGTGCTGCTTTTCCATGAGCAGATACATCTTGTTGAGGCCGTAAAATGACGTGCCGTATTTTTCACGGTAAAAATCGAGGGGTTTGAGGAGTCTGATAAGTGCGATACCGCACTCGTGCTTTATTTGATCACTCATTGCTTTTGAAGGGTACAAAGGTATTAAGTTTTCGCAGGAATTTGACAATTGAATAACTATTCCTAAAGAGCAACTTAAGACTAAGGTAAATCGTCTCATTCGATACATAACACTTCAAAACGCTACCTTAGACCCTTATAAAAGTGCGAATATTATTAACCTCTATATTGATTTTGCTTCTATGCATTCATGCTAAGGTGGCTCACTGTCATAAAGGGGAAGTAAGCGATACAGATAAGGCGGCATTTTCTGAATTAAAGTTTGAAGAAAACAAAGGGCATCTTCCTTCCCATGTCTTTTTTCGTGCTTACATCCCGGGCGGTTCGGTCTTTTTGGAAGGACAAACCCTCACTTTTGATATTAAGCGGTTGAGCGAGTTAGAAGCGATTTCTGACTTTAAACATGGACGGGCAGACACCATGCCTGAAACCATCCACGGGCATGTTTTCAAGGTGCATTTAAAAAACAGCCAAACACCGTCATCTGTGGAAACTCGCGGTTTATTTGACGATTATGTGAATTATTATCTAGGTGATGATGAAAGCAAGTGGGTCAGCAATGTCATGCAATATGGTGAGGTCATCTTTAAAAATGTCTATCCGGGAATTGATGTTCGCTATTATTCCGTCAATCGTGACTTCAAGTATGATTTTATTGTTCAACCTGGAGCCGATCCCGCTGATATTCAATTAGAATATGAGGGTGTTGATGGTTTAAAGCTCGGATTTGACAACCTATTGATCGAAACCTCTATCGAACAGATAATTGACAGAGCCCCGGTATCGTGGGAACTTGAAAACGGAGTAAAAAAGCACGTTGAAAGCCGTTTTATTATGCTCAATAAAACAGACGAAAGCAACATTATTAGTTTTGATGTAAAATATGACTCGAGCAAAGAACTTATCATTGACCCCACTTTAATTTTTAGCACATACACAGGATCTACGATCAACAATTGGGGTTCGACAGCTACGTATGACTCTCTTGGAAACATGTATGCCGGAGGCTATGTACTTTCAAGCAATAATAACGGTGCGGGCTACCCGACAACAACTGGTGCATACCAAACCACATATGCAGGAGGAAATGGAACACTAGGAACCGATATGACCATCTCCAAATTCAATACTGCAGGAAACTCCTTAATATATTCGACCTATTTAGGGGGAAGTGGCAACGAAATCCCACACTCACTTGTGGTAAATGGCAACAACCAACTTTACATACTAGGCACAACATCAAGCACCGACTTTCCAACCACCAACAATGCATTTGATGGGATCTTCAACGGTGGAAACACCATTGGAACCTTTGGGGTAAACAGCAATTCCAGCCAAATTGCATACAATGGCGGCTCTGATATTATCGTCTCCAAACTCAACGCCACCGGCACCAATCTTATGGCAAGCACCTTTATCGGTGGCTCAGGCAATGACGGAATAAATATGAGCGATACACTCCAAAAAGCATATTCTGATGAATTCCGTGGAGAAATCATTGTTGATGCTAACGATAATTGCTACGTTGCCACAAGCACCTCATCATCTGACTTCCCTACAGTAAATGCTTTCCAAAACACCTTTGGAGGGGGCATCACAGATGGCGTGATCTTTAAATTCAATGCTGGGCTAAACACTTTGCTTTGGTCAAGTTATATTGGAGGTTCGGAAGCGGATGCTGCCTATTCCATTCAATTTGATCCTAATTTTGACGTATTCTGCACAGGAGGAACCATCAGCCAGAATTTCCCAACAACAAACAATGCACTGCACTCCACCTATCGCGGTGGTTTAACGGATGGTTGGCTTGCTAAAGTGAGCAATAATGGTCAAAACTTACTCGCAAGTACTTATTTAGGCACGAATGATTATGACCAAAGTTTTTTCGTTCAGCTTGACCTTTCCGGATTTGTGTATGTAGTTGGTCAAAGTTTAGGAAACTATCCCATTGCACCAGCATGGGTTTACTCTAATCCGAATAGTGGTCAATTCTTGCATAAACTCACCAATAACCTTCAAAACACTGTTTTCTCTACACAATGGGGAACTGGAAACGGAAACATCAATTTATCGCTCACTGCCTTTTTAGTCAATGATTGCAATCATATTTTTGTTTCAGGATGGGGAGGAAGTTTGTTTGGGGTGGCTGCACCAACTAGCACTGGTGGCACTACAACTACCGGGCTTCCAACAACGTCAAACGCGGTTCAAACCGCAACAGACGGGCACGATTTTTACTTTGTGGTATTCGAGGACAGTGCAACCAGCCTATTGTTTGCTAGCTTTTATGGTGGAACAACCGGTGCTGCGGGAGGAGAACACACGGATGGTGGAACGAGTCGTTTTGATAAAAAAGGAATCATTTACCAATCAGCTTGCGCCAGTTGTGGTCAGGCCAGCTCTTTTCCTTCTACCACGGGAGCATACTCTACAACAAAACCCGCATCTGCCTCTTGCAATCTTGCAGCAGTTAAGTATGATTTAGTAACCCTAATTGCTGAAGCAGATGTCAACGGCCCTGAGGAAGTGTGTGTGAATGACAGCTTAGAGTTTATCAACGAAAGCTTTGGTGGTGCTATTTATGAATGGGATTTTGGAGATGGCAACAGCAGCAATGAATTTGAGCCCAAACATGCTTTCAGTTCTCCTGGTGTATATGATGTAGTTTTAATCATTATTGATTCCGTTAGTTGTGTGTTTTCTGACACTGACTCCATTGTCGTGACCGTATTACCTGGCCCCGAAGCTGTGGTTCCAACCTATCCCCGCGTTTGTGTTGGGGATGAAGTGCAATTGAATGCAAGTGGTGGAAGCAGCTATTTCTGGTCTCCTTCAACAGGTTTGAGTGATCCAAATATTGCGAACCCGATCGCTACCGTTGAAGAACTCAAAACATATGTTGTAACTGTGGAGGATAGCTGCGGCACTGACACAGCATGGGTCACTCTGCGTGTTTTTCCAGACTTCACATCTGTGGGAAACGACACTGCTATTTGCAAAGGTCAGTCAGCCCGGCTCAGAGCTGAAGGAGGAAAATCATATCATTGGAGCCCTCCTTTCTATTTAAGCAGTACAAATTCAGCGCGTCCTTTAGCATCGCCAGACTCTACCATCACCTATGATGTTATCATTGTTGATTCATTTGATTGTATAAAAAGTCATAGTGTTACTGTATTTGTGGCCGGTGAATTACCTGATGTAGAGGCTTGGGGAGATACAACCATATGTTCTGGCGAACGCGTGGTGCTTAACGCATCAGGTTCTGACAGCTATGAGTGGTTCCCGAAAGATGATGTCTTGTCTCCGTTTTTACCTTCTACCCCGGCCTTCCCCGATTCAAGTGTTGTTTATATTGTTAAAGTAGAGAATGCATGCGGAGCAACATCTGATTCGGTCGTCATCAATGTAAATCCAATAAATGTTTATGCATCGGCCGACACTGCAGTTTGTGCAGGTGACACGGTCTATCTCAATGCACAAGGCGCCATAGCGTATCAATGGACAAGCTCGCTACTTGGCGATGTGCTCTATTCTCCATCTCCATCTATTACGCCAAGCGAAAGCGGATGGTATATTGTTGAAGGAAAAAACCTTCAAAACTGCAAGAAGAAAGACAGCACCTTCGTTGAGGTTTTTCCTCAACCCACCCTCAGCCTTCCATTTCAGGAGGATACAGTCACGGGATTGCACAACATCCTAATTGTTGCTGAAAGCGATGCTTCTCTGTCATGGCAATCAAGCGGATACTTGCCTTGCTCTTCATGCGACTCAATTAAGGTTTATCCAAGGGAAGAAACGACCTATTATGTTATTGCGGAAACGGACGAGGGTTGCAAAAAATTAGATTCTGTAACCGTTATCCCAGTAAGTAAATTATTTATTCCCAACTCATTTACTCCGGACGGAGACGGTATAAATGATGTTTTTTTGATAAAAGGTCATAACATCCTATCTTTTGAAATGAGCATTCGAAACCGATGGGGAAGAGAAATTTACCGAAGTACAGACCTCCAGCAAGGATGGAATGGCAGAAAATTCAACAAAGGAGCAGGCTCACCGATCGGGGCATATACTTATACCGTCCGATACACCATTGTTCCGGGACAGGAAATGGTTGAAACAGGCTTGATTACTTTGATCAGGTAAACCTGGGGTCGGTTTCCATCACGTTACCGCAATTAGCGCAAGTGCGCAGTTCTTCACTACCATAAAACGATTTAAACCTAGGTAGAAAATCCTTTTCAATATTAGTGAGCGGGAAATAAGTATCGTGCAGCTTGTTGTTGCATTCATCACAAAACCACATCAAACCGTCCTTGTGATTTTCGGTGCGTACACGTTCTACTACCAACCCAATTGAACCCTCTGACCTCATGGGGCTATGGGGCACTTTTGGAGGAAGTAAAAACATATCACCGGGACCTAAATGCACGTCCACAGGCATTCCATTTTCTTGAATTCTAACTGTTATGTTTCCTTCCAATTGAAAAAACAACTCTTCCGTTTCGTTGTAGTGATAATCTTTCCGAGCATTTGGCCCACCCACAACCATCACAATGTAATCTTCTCCGTCAGGATATAGGTTTTTGTTTCCCACAGGCGGCTTTAATAAGTCCCTGTTTTCATCAATCCATTTGTGCAGATTAAAAGGCTTTTGAATAGGCATAATAAATAGTTTGAATGGTAAAAATAAAAAAGGCGGCCTTAAATTGGCCGCCTTTCATTAAAACAATCAATTAATATTATTGAACTATCACTTGACGATGTTCTAATACTTCATCTGTCTGTAATTTCAGCGTATAGTTTCCAGCAGGAAGTTGGCTAACATTAATTTGATCCTGTTGACCCGCTCCAAGATTCACAATCTTGGTAACTATTAATTTACCATTCATATCAAACAAACTAATCTCCATTTCTGAATGATCTGATCCTGCAATAATATTTAGCACATCAGCTGCGGGGTTAGGAAAAATTGCAAAATCATCCTTATTCAACTCATCTATTGAATTAGGCCAGATATCCACACGAATGTTGTCGTTGGTATTGCAGCCGTTGGTATCAGAGACGGTTACCTTATAGTTACCGCTTGTGGCGACATTTATAGAACTATTTGTCGAACCTGTACTCCATAAATACTGAGTAAAAGCGGAGTCTTCTGCACTAATATTAATCGGTGCAGCGCCTTCAATGTCGGCACCTAGATCAACCTGTACTGGAATAGCGGCTACTACCTCTATTTCATCAGAACCTTCACAACCATCTTGAGTGGTGACAGTTACAGTATATATGCCTGCAGAACTTACTACCGTTGAGTTAGTTGTAGCACCATTAGACCAATTATAAGCTGCATAACCCGGGCTTGTGACCAAAAAAGCAATATTATCAGGACAAATAGTTTTATCATCCCCTAAACTCACTGTCGGATCTTCGTTGAGGTAATGAACAGTGGATGTTGTTACGTTTTCACAGTTATTAGCGTCCGTGATTGTCAGTGTGTATAAACCAGCGTCCAATCCAGAAATTACCGGAGTAGTTTCCCCATTGCTCCAAGAATAGGAGTAAGGCGCAGTACCCCCGGCAATGTTCGCTGTAATGGCTCCGCTTCCATCTGTTTCACAGATAGAGGAGTCAGAATCCAAATTCAGGTTTAACGCTGGCGGAGTAAAAATATTAGCTGACTCAACCTTAACGCAACCATCGCCATCTGTAACGCTCACAGGGTATGAACCTGAACTAAGCCCAGAAATACTTGATGTTGTGGCACCGGTTGACCATTCGTAAGTGAATGGAGCAATCCCTGTTGCGGTAACTGAAGCTGCTCCGTTAGAGTCTCCGAAGCAAGCATTACTATCCAGCGAGAACTCCAAATCAGGACCATCACTAACAACGGTCCAAAATGTATCACCACAATTAGGAATAATTGCGACATAATCATTTGAGATTGTCCAACTTTGAGCATTTCTTCCTGGAACGGTGTAGGCAGAAGTTCCTGAGCTATTTTCGATACCCATGGTGTGATTACAGCATGTAGCGGGCTGAGTTGTTGTATGTATTTCAATTCGTCCGCAGCCTTCCCATAATTGCAATTGCGTAGTTACGTTATCCACATTGTAAAAATGAGGAACGGCATTGAAATTGACCAATAACTTTCTGTTAGGAGCAGTTCCAACTGTTTGATAAGAAATGGTTCCTCCTTGGCTTGGATTTAAGTCTTCCCATGCAAAAGCAATTAGATTATTGGGTAGAGTCGCGTTTGGCAAAAATTGTCCAGAGCAACAACCATTATAAGTATTTGATCCAAAAGTGATAAACCCATTTGATGATATTTGGAATGTTGTGTATTGATTTTCAAAAAATCTAAATGTAAAACCAATAGGTAATTGAGCTGATACTGCATCGTCACCAAGAGAAACATTTGTGCCTCCCGATGTAGTATCAGGGTTAAATGTGCCACTCTGATCAATTGTGTAGGTGCTTCCCCCTTCTAAAACAAGAATTGGAATACTGTCTAAGCCCGCTTGAGATGGGTCAAAAAAACCAGATGGACTAACTCCAGGGCCTATAATTTGAGGAGTTCCTCCTGTGCAGTTAGCGGTGAGTTGACTTCCTGAATCGGAAGCACAATAATTTGATTGAAGTCCCGTTAGTGTACACTGAGAAAAAGTGTATCCTGATAAGAGCGTTAGAGCGATAGTTAATAATTTCTTCATCGTTTGGTCATTTATTTTAAGGGCGCTAAAATAAACATTTCCTTAACACCAAAAAAATAATCGGTTTTTTCGTGTTATTTGTCGAAGAACTGACCTGATTAGTCCGTTAAAGTTCAGGGCAATATCAGTCTAAACCCTCTTCCGTGCTCATTGTTGATTTTCACGCGCTCATCTTTCTTGAGATATTTGCGCAATTTGGCGATATACACATCCATGCTACGGCTATTGAAATAACTATCATCACCCCAAATGGCCAACAAGGCCTGCGAGCGGTCCATGAGTTGATTGGCGTGTTGGCTCAACATTTTTAATAGTGCATTTTCCTTGGAGGTCAAGTGTTGCTCACCATCCTTATGCTTAAGCACCTGATTTTTGAAGTCAAACGTAAACTCTCCCAACTCAAAAATGGTTTTTTCCGGCTCTTTTTCCTCACCTCTCACCCTTCTGAGAATTGCCTTTATGCGCACCAAAAGCTCCTCCATGGAAAAAGGTTTGGTAATATAATCATCGCCACCACTTTTGAAGCCCGCAATGGTGTCTTCCTTCATCGACTTTGCTGTGAGAAAAATTATTGGCACATCTTCATTGATAGCCCTGATTTCTTTGGCAAGCGTAAAGCCATCCTTTTGTGGCATCATTACATCAAGCACACAACAGTCAAACTCATCGTTGGTAAACGCCTTCCAAGCCTCAACTCCATCTTTGGCTAATGTTGCAGTGTAACCCTTAGCTTCAAGGTATTCAGTAAGGATTGTTCCCAAATTGGGGTCATCCTCTGCAACTAAAACTTTAATTGGGTCTTTCACTTTTTGATTCTGATTATCCATACGATTCTGATTTTAAAGGTAACTCCACATAAAATGTACTGCCTTTTCCAAGTTGACTCTCAACAGATACGCGGCCACCATGACGCTCGGCTATTATTTTCACATAACTAAGTCCAAGACCAAATCCTTTGACGTTGTGAACGTTTCCGGTTGGCACCCTGTAAAGTCGGTCGAATATCTTTTTTAGGTTGTCTTGAGATATCCCGATTCCATAATCTTTCACGGCAATAATTATTTCATTGCCCTTCAATGTTGAGGATATTTCAATTTTCGGTTGATCTTTAGAATACTTCACAGCATTATCGAGCAAGTTGTAGATCAAATTGATCAAATGATTTTTATCTCCTTCAATCATTGAACTTTTGGCATCTAATTGCAGTTGAATTTCACCTTTTCTTTCCTTCAATTGAATTTGATACTTATCCACTACCTCACTGATTACTTGATGTATATCTAACTCTTCGCGCTTCAATTTAAAATCACCTTTGTCGAGTACTGCGCTTTGCAACACCTCCTCAACCAATAGCCCCAGACGTTTATTTTCTGTGTTTATTATGCCCAAATAGCGATTCTTAACTTTTTCAATCTTCCCTAATTCAGGATCCACAAGCGCCTCACAAGCAAGGCTAATAGTAGAAATGGGTGTTTTTAGCTCATGTGTCATATTGTTGATGAAATCGTTTTTGATCTCGCTGTTCTTTTTTTGATTTGAAATGGTTTTGATTGAAAAGAATGAAGTCCAAACAAGAGTAGTTAATAAAACCAAAGAGATAAATAGCAGTCCGATGAGGTTTCCAAAAATATAACCTCCCTGATTTGGGAAATATACTTTTAAAAAATACGGCACCTGAATTACATCACTTGGAAATAGCTGGGCATAAACATTGCTACACCTCAAATTCTTTTCGTGGCGATTTTCGCCAAAGACAATTTCTCCTTTCTGATTAAATATTCCGATATGATACTTGAGCGCAATACCGTGGTTTTGAAGACACAATCGAAGCAAAGAGTCCACTACTTCCGGATCTACTCGCTCATCAATTGGTTGATCAATATCTACTTCGATCAAACTGTTTACAATATCGCCCAAAAATGCCTTCTTAGATTTTAATCGCTGGCGCAATTCATCGAGGTCTTCATGCACCACATCAGATTCCTGCTGCAAATCGAGGTTTATTGAGTCTGAGGTTTTAAGCTGCAGCCTCAACTCATCTTCCAAATCTGTAGTATAAGGCAGATCCTCCAGTGAATAAGAAATAGTTTTTTCTTCTTTTTGATCCTTCTGATCCCGCTCGATCCGGAACTCTACGTTATTTCCAATGCGGGATATCTTTTTCTTCACCACATATTGAACCAACGAATCATCTGGCGGCAAGCTGGGTTCTGTATTGCTCTCCTCCTCAATAAAAAGGTATTTGGCTTCTTGATGGGAGCGAATTTTCGTGAGTGTTTCATGTCGCTCCAACATTCTTATGACATCGATTACGGCTTCCGTTGCACTTCTCTCAATGCGTTCTTTTTCAAGCTTAACCGCATTGCTTATCCAGTAAATTTGAATCGCAACCAAGCCCGCTAAAGCAATGGCTATAATAATGATGATATTTCTAAGCTCAAAATTTTTCATGCTCGTCAAAACAAATGTAGCCAGCCATCAAGGCTTAATTCTTCGATTAACGTTACTTAACATCGCTTAACCGCTCGTTAACACGCTATTGCCGCGTTTGACAATATGTTGATACCATTAATAATGGAAGCTAAAAAGCTTTTCATTCATTCAATGTTTAAGTAGGTTTTTTCCAAAACCCCGATTGTTTTGATCGGGGTTCTTTCGTTGAAGCCACTACCTTTGGTTTAGAATTTTTACCATGGAAAAGCTTCTTAACTACATTGATGGTTCACTCGTTGAGCCCATTTCCAATCAGTATTTCGAAAATTTTGAACCTGCAACCGGAAAGCCCTATAGCTTAATACCGGATAGCGGAATTGAAGATGTAGAACTCGCGACCAAGGCTGCCCAAAAAGCTTTTCCCATTTGGAGTAAAATGAGCATACAGGAGCGGTCAGATATATTATTAAAAGTGGCTCAACTGATCGGTGAAAGAAAAGAAGCGCTTGCACAGGCAGAGAGCCGTGACAACGGCAAGCCAGTAAAACTCGCCAGAACTGTAGATATTCCGCGAGCGCAAGCAAATTTTCATTTTTATGCAACG
>JBBDRU010000045.1:0-1770 GCA_040905305.1 Salibacteraceae bacterium
GATGATTTTGACCTGGCCAAGCGGTTTACCGATAACTTCATCGAGGCGCTTTCAATAGAATAAAATGCGTTACTCTGCTTTTTTCGTAATCCTTTTGATGGTCGTTTTTGGCGGTGGGTGCGATGAATCTGAGCAATCAAACGATTCTGATTCTATTGATACTGCAGGTTATGTGGTTCAAACGCCTTATGTAATCGGAGTTCCGAGTCATTTTCCCGCCCTTAAGTCTCCAAAGGACAATCCGCTCACAGTTGAAAAAGTGGAGCTTGGCAAGCGATTGTTTTTTGATCGAAGCCTTTCCATAGACTCAAGCGTTAGTTGTGCATCCTGTCACCATCCAAATAAGGCTTTTAGTGATACCACTGCGTTGAGCTCAGGCTCCCTGAGTCGAGAAACTGAGCGTAATTCTCCCTCGTTGATGAACATTGCTTTTCACCCTGTTTTAATGCGCGAAGGAGCTGTCCAAAATCTTGAAATTCAAGTGCTTTCACCACTTGAAGGAGAAACAGAAATGGCGCATAATGTAGTATTGGCTTGTGAACGTCTCAATCGTGATTCAGGATATGTAAAAGCTTTTACAAATGCATTTGGTGATAAAGCAACGCCATTCACGATCACTAGAGCTTTGGCTGCTTATGAAAGAACCTTGATTGGAGGTGATGCACCATATGACGCATACTTGTTAGGAGATAGCAGTATATTGAGCGAAGAACAAATAAGAGGGCTTTCCTTGTTTAAGTCTAACCGGTTGGGCTGCACCAATTGCCATAGCGGAGTTTTATTTACAAATTTTGAGATTGCCAATAATGGACTTTATTCAAAATATACTGATCCCGGATTGTTTCGATTGACGGTGCAGAATGAAGATCGCGGCAAGTTTAAAACTCCTTCATTAAGAAATGTAGCAATCACAGCGCCTTATATGCATGATGGTAGCTTGACTTCGTTGGATGACGTGCTGGAACACTATGCATCTGGTGGAGCGGGACATGAAAACCAATCGAATCACATCAAGGGGTTTAAACTCACAAATAAAGAAAGGAAAGCAATTATTGCGTTTTTTGATGCCTTAACCGAAAGTGCGATTGACTAAGTGCTAGGCGTATTCATCCAAAGAAGTCTTTACCTCAGCTTTTACATCCGGCAACATAGATATGAAACCAGTGAATTTTTCTCCAATTGTTGCCATCGGTTTTTTATCTTTTCCCATATCCTCAAGGGTTTGAAGGTAAATGGTCATTTCCTTCATGCCTAAACTTCTGAAGCTAGACTTCACCTTATGAGCCGTTTTTCGCACTTGTTCGTGATCTTCGGCTTCAATGGCTTGCTCGAGAGGAGGGATATCCTCTTCTAAACTCACAAGAAATACGTTTAAGAGCTGCGTGATAAATGACCTGTCACTGGATACATTGTCCAAAATATATGAAAGATCAAGGTGTGCCATTGTATAAGGATGTTAATTTACAGAAGTCCAAAAGTAAGGTGAAAACCCAAGCTGAATTTAAACGGACTGACAAGATAATTTCCGAGGCCTCCTCCACCGATAGCTTCATTAATATCAACAGTGGTTGTTCTTCCCCGATAATCATGATTCAACGCTGTATTGCGCTTATATCCCAGACCAACAAAAATATCAATGCCCATGTTGTCAGAAGAAATAGCGTTTAGTCCAAGCCTTGTGGTTATTTGTGTGTTTGTCCAATCCTGATAAGGAAAACGTTGACCTCTTACACTTAATCTGGCAGCAGCATAACTCCCGTGCAGACCGAT
>JBBDRU010000046.1:0-1748 GCA_040905305.1 Salibacteraceae bacterium
AGCTTAATTGTGCGTTTGTTAAAATAGTATATTAAGTGTAAATTATTAATGCATATTATTGAAGTTTAAAAAGTTATTTTATTAGAACTCGTCACCAGTATTCAGAATTAAGTTGAGGTCCGTTCGATTTACTTTATACAACTGATCTTTGTTTGAGGTTTGGAGGCTGATAACATCCTCTCCATAAAAAAAGCCACTTGTTGTTCTCGCATCAGGTTGTGAGTTGAGGAAAATATTCACAAAGTAAAGGAGGTAGAACGATGTATCTGGAAAACGGTAGAGCATTGGTGCAGGGCATCCTGATCTTGCTCTTTGTAATCATTGCCAACTGGGGTAGCCTCCCTGTTGGGCTGGCACTTGTAGCAATAATAGGAGTCATAAGACTCCAGGAAAGCGTAACCAATTGGTGCCCCTCGGATCTCATTCTGAAACCGATGGGACTGAAGAAACAACTGGGGACCAAAAATTAAAGGAGTAGCAAAACAACGAATAGATTTCATGCTTTTCCAATAACACAAAATGGGCTACACTCCCCGGAATTTTGAAGGCGAATAAATAACATTGCTTTTTCAATTTACTCGATGGAAATATAAACAGAAAAGACCTGCCACGCCTCTCTTCCGAATTTGTGCTGGATGACGCGCATCCTGGCAGGTTTTCTTTTGTTGCGAAAGACTATTCAAAAATTCCATCACATATAGAAGATAAGATTGCTTTGCCGGTCTTGCCCCTGAAATCGGTTATGCGCCATTCGGATATCAGGAAAAGAAGGTATGGGCACCCCTTTAACCTGCCATGTTTTTCTAAAGAAGCACATTTTTTAACAAGATCTTACAGAACTTCCATATGTTTTTTCCTCCAGTGATACATTGTTTTCTAAAAATGGATTATTGATTCATGTTTCTCATGATAAATAAAACCTGATGGATATCTACTTTAATTCCTATGCGCTTTTTTTGCTTGCAACCGGGAGTCTTGCAGGTATCATATCGATAGTCATATTCACTGAATTCGACCTGGCTATCAGAACGTTTGCCTTGATTATGGGAAGTATAAGCATATGGGCTTTGGCGTATGCTTTCGAGTTGTCTACCAGGGCATTGGCGGACATGCTTTTTTGGATCGATATTGAATATCAGTAGCTGTCCGAGTAAAAAAACGAAGGGTACTCCCCGCAGGTTTCCCCTTCATGTTGTAAGTTTGGGTTGACCCACAACCACAAACCTACCAACATGAGCCAAAATACAGAAATAAATTTTGTCGGACAGCCGATTTTCAAACAAATCGTAAATTTGATCGATTCGGTGAGCCTGCAAGGGTTGATCAACAAACACCAATGCGACTATTATTACAAAGCTTTCAAGACAAAAACCCAGATACTAACGATGCTGTTCGGAATCCTGAGCCGGTGTGATTCGGTCAATGAAATATGCGAAGGACTGCGCGCCATGGGCGGAAAGCTCAACCACCTGGGCATGGTCCAAGCCCCGGCCAAAAGCACGGTAAGCGACGGATTGCGCAACCGGACTCATGAATTTTTTGAAGATTTATATTTTGGGCTGGTGAAAAAATACGCTTCGTTTTTGTCGGACAGCCGAACGTTCGGGTTGACCTTCAAGGAGGTATTACTGATTGATTCGACGACGATTCGTCTGTTCAGTGACATTCTCAAAGGCGTAGGGCGTAACCCAAAAGGAGACGGAAAGAAAAAAGGAGGGCTAAAAGTCCATATGCTCATCGATGCGGTT
>JBBDRU010000047.1:0-1747 GCA_040905305.1 Salibacteraceae bacterium
AGCGTTACCACATTAACTGCTGCCGTGTCGGCACAGCTGAATATTGAATCACTCAACCAGATCGCAGATAGCGCACAGTTGTCGCTGGTTCCATTATCGATCATACCGGCATTGATGGTATAACTTCCTGTTGCATCTAAATAAACAGTCGTGTCTTGTTTAACAATCAATGGTGGTAATGTATCTAGAACAGCAACATCAAAAATTGCGCTATCTACATTTCCGCTATTGTCTCGAGCATATAAAGTAACACTAAAGGCCATGGTGGTATCTATACAATCAAAAACTGAATCACTTAACCAGAGAGAATCAACACCTGAATAAACATCGCATGTTGCGGAATCTGCATTTGTTGGGTTCAGTGTAACAAAACCCGTGGCATCCAGGTAAAGGGTTAGCGAATCATACGGAATAACCACAGGATCGTAATTGTCCGTAGAATCCTCACAATTGTAACCGATAATACTGCTTTGAAGCGACCAATTTGAAGGTGCTCCGGAAAGAGCCACATTTTGAAATTGACCATTATTTGCAAATACCGTGCTATCTCCTAAGGTTGTCAAACCTGTGTTAACCGCTTCCGCATAAGCTGAGTCGTTATTAAAGTTATAATATGCCAATAATCCGCACTCGTCACCTGACAGTTTACAATATTGACTTCCTACTATTTCGGACGGATCTAAGGCATATCCCCAAAGTCTTACCTCATCAATTTCACCATCGAAAAATCTTGAATTTCCAAAACCACTAGCAATACGCATATTATCATCGACCAAAATTGAGTCATATGTAACAGCAGATGAAGCACCAACCTGAGCACCATTGATGTAGAGCCTTGAATCTCCACTTTTTGCGACCATGGCCACATGGCGCCAAGTATTTACCGGTGATTCGGGAATTATCGGCAAATTGATAGCACCATTATTCGTAAATATTATGTTATTATACGTCCCATTATCACTCATTTGAAAGTGCATGAATTCATTATTTGAGCTCGAAAAAATCGCTTGAATATCACCTGATACAACATCGGTCTTTACCCAAGCTTCAATGGTGAACTCTTTTAATCCATCCTGCGCTAAAGCATTAGTTATCAAAACATGATCATCATTCCCATCAAAATTAAAAGCCCCGGCATACCCCAATACTGAACCCTGAATCTCAAATAAATATTCAGGATCATTACAATCATTACTCCCAATATTCAAGGTGGTTGAAATCAAAGTAGGAACATCAGGGGTAACTCCAACGACTAGGAAAAAGCTATCACCTGCCGGTATATTTGAAATGCTGCTAACAATTGAAAAATCGCTGGAATCTCCACCGGTAAAATAGAATGAGTCAATGGTTAAAGGGTAATCTCCAGTATTTTGCAACCAATAGCCAAACTGAGTGGTTTGATCGATAAGTACATCACCAAAATTTGTGCTATCCGCCAATGAAGGACTCATATCACCGTTGGCAATAACATTAGCATTACCAACAACGCTCAATTGGGGGCCAACATATGCAGGGCAAACACTTCCAACGCTATCGCTCTGTAAAATCCAATTAGACTGGGATCCCGTTAAAGAAAAGTTGGCCAGTGCGCCATCATTATTATTACCTGTGCGGTCAATTAATGTCGTTTGTCCGGTATTATTTCCTCCGGCAAATGCCGAGTTGTTGTTAAAGTCAAAATACAACATCAAGCTATCCTCAGTCCCACCGAGTTCACAATTAAAATTGCTCTGTATCTCTTCCTGAC
>JBBDRU010000048.1:0-1745 GCA_040905305.1 Salibacteraceae bacterium
ATACCAGTCTGAGAACCCCCGCAGCAATGATTAATCTGTTGGGTGAAAAAGGTTATGAGGGAAAAGTAGTTTATGAAGGAATGACCGAGGCAATCAAAAAATCAGGAGTTTACCCGCACGTTTATGGGAAAGCCCTGACCAAACCCTACCGAAAAATGGGGCATATTACCGTTGTGGGAAGTTCTCCAGACGCAGCGTTGGAAAAAGCTGGTGCGGTAAAAAATTTGATTAAGGTAATAGCTTAAATTAGCCCCATGGCAAATCAAATACACGTAGGCATCATTATGGGAAGTAAGAGTGATTTTCCCGTGATGAAAGAAGCCTTTGAAATATTAAAAGAATTAGGAATCGAGACGGAGGTGGATGTTGTTTCGGCTCATCGCACCCCTGAAAAAATGATGGAATATGGAAAAAACGCCCACAAACGTGGACTTAAAGTTATCATTGCAGGAGCAGGAGGTGCAGCGCACTTGCCGGGCATGGTTGCATCAGTAACTCCACTTCCTGTTATCGGTGTACCAATAAAATCTTCTAACAGCATTGATGGTTGGGATTCCGTATTATCGATTCTGCAAATGCCGAGTGGCGTTCCGGTAGCAACCGTAGCGTTGAACGGTGCAAAAAATGCAGGAATTCTTGCTGCGCAGATCATAGCTTCTTCCGATCCGATTTTGCTCGAGGGTATTATTTCGTTCAAAGAAAAACTGAAAGAAAAGGTTGCAAAAATGGCCACTGATATTCACTCCCAGCAATAGCTCAAATGCAACTTTTTAACCGCTCAGGCGTCTTGAATAGCATGAAACTTAAACCTGTTTTTGGTTTAGTATGTTGCTTTTTATTGGCAAAAAGCTCCTTCTCGCAAATCGAAGTAGAAAGTTCATTGGAAACCGGTAACACACCGGCTTATTACATCGAAGAGATATTATTGGGTGAAGGTATTCAGGCGTTCAATATTCAGTTTCATGGCGATAGTTTGCAGTTGGGAGAGTTTGGCAATGGAGAAAATTCTAATTTGAATCTGAATGAAGGATTAATGCTCGCAACAGGTGATGTTGGTGTAGCTGATACATTTCCAAACGAAACAAATATAAGTGCGTTTACGAACCCTCTTACCAATCCACTTCTACCAAACTACGACAGTGCGCTTACTGCTTTATCTTCCCCTTTGAATACTTTTCATACTGCTGTTTTAGAGTTTGACTTTATTCCAACGGGTGATACCGTTCGGTTCAACTATGTATTCGCTTCTGAAGAGTATAACATTTTCGTATGCACTCAATTTAATGACGTATTTGGTTTTTTTCTAAGTGGGCCGGGTATTCCGGGTATTGTGAATTTGGCTAAAGTCCCAGGCACAAATGAAATCGTTGCAGTTAATAACATCAATGATGGCAAAGCTGGTTTTGGCATAGCTCCATCACCTTGCACTTATAACACCAATAGCTGTGCTTGCAACCCACAGTATTACGTAAACAACAACTACCCAAATGTTGGAGACTCCGTGCAATATAATGGCTTTACGGTACCGCTTGAAGCAAAACATGAAGTGATTTGTGGAGATACCTATCATATCAGAATGGCTATCGCAGATGTTGCAGACGGAGCTTATGATTCAGGGGTGTTTTTAGAAGGTGGTAGCTTTTCTTCAACGCTGATTGAGGTGAATATTGCTACGGTGAATGGTGATAGTTCTATCAATGAAGGTTGTGGCGAGGCAGAAATATTATTCTCACGCGGAGATGCCA
>JBBDRU010000049.1:0-10581 GCA_040905305.1 Salibacteraceae bacterium
AAAAAGCTTGGATTGAGTGACGCAAGAGGTACACTTTTTTATGAATTTGCTCGTGTTGTGCAAGAGGTAAACCCTGCAATTTGTATTGGCGAAAATGTCAGGGGGCTGCTCAGTCATGAAAAGGGAAAAACCTTGCAAGGAATGATTTCAATACTTGATGAAATCGGTTATAACGTTGTGCCGGTTGAAGTTTTGAAAGCTATTCATTATCGGGTTCCACAAAAACGAGAGCGATTAATATTGGTTGGAATCAGAAAAGACATCTCTCAATCCTATGAATACCCAAAACCGCATCACAAAATTTACACACTTAAAGACGCGCTAAAAAAAGGCGAACTTTACGAGAATGGTGTGCCGAATTCAGAAGGAGCGAAATATCCGGAATCCAAGAGAGTTGTGTTGGATATGGTTCCGCCAAAAGGGTATTGGCGTGATTTGCCTGTTGATGTTCAAAAAGAATATATGGGGGGAAGTTTCTATCTCGGTGGCGGAAAAACCGGTATGGCAAGAAGAATCGGGTGGGATGAGCCTTCATTGACTTTAACATGTAGTCCAGCTCAGAAACAAACGGAAAGATGTCACCCTGAGGAAACAAGGCCTTTTACGGTGCGTGAATATGCCAGAATACAAACCTTTCCTGACGATTGGCAGTTTGCAGGATCGATTGCTCAACAATACAAGCAAATAGGTAACGCAGTTCCCGTTAATCTTGGTCAGGAAATTGGTTTTTCAGTGATAAAGTTTTTAAATCAGCATTACGGCTTATCAAAACCCAAATAGTATCCAAAATTTTCAGCTGTGATTTGATCGAGAATGCTTCTGCCGCTTTTGGTCGTTTCTTTTTCGATTTCGGCTAGTGCTGAGTTACTTGCGATTGGTTGCGATTTCGTTTGTTCATCTAAAAAATCTTGAATTGCAATTGGTAATGATTTGTATAGGTCTGCAAATGCAGTTTTGCTGCCGGATAGAAGTTCATAGAACTTATCTCCTGAGATCTTATAAACTCTACTGTGACTATATTCTTTACCATTTATTTCTCCAAACCATTTTTCATTAAAACTGTTTTTGGCCAAAACTTGAACCCAATAGCATTTAGCCTGCTTGTAAGTGTCAGCATAATGGGCCAGTTTTTGAAACAAACTTTCTGCGGCACTGCTGTTCATAGTGTTGTGTTTGTTTTTAATGTCCGCAAAAAGAGTGTCATCGTCTGCTTTTATGTCAAACCCGTTTAAATGACCACGCTCATATCCTTTAATTCCACCGAGGATTTGTTCATGAAAAGTTCCTATAGAGTTGTTTATGGACTTATCAATCTGTCTTAATATTTCAGTTTCGATAACACTTTTCTCATCAGCATTGTTGAATTTGGCATCAAAGGTCAGCTTGAAGGTGTCAATTTTATTGTTGTAGAACTTCTGCTTACTGATGTTTGCTTTAGCCTTTACATAGGATTCATATAAATTTTTAATGCATTCTAAATAATGCTCATCCGAAATAAAGTCAACGTATTGGTTAGCCATGTTTCATTGGTTTATTCTTGGGTAAAATTAGATTTATTCTTAACATTCCTATTTTCTGGGGTCTTTGTCGATTTTCGAAAATCGCTTATCAACACATGATTGTCTCAAACCTTCGGTTGATTCGGGTTGTATTTTAGTTTGATCATACGTTATTTGCGTTGTGCAAATCGAACAAAATATCAATCTTAAGCCATTTAATACTTTTGGCTTGAGCAGCTATGCAGAGCGCCTCGTGCGGGTGCAATCAGAAAGCGATTTGCCCCTTTATTTTGATGAGCAAATGCAACGTCCATCGTTAGTGCTGGGTGGTGGAAGCAACCTGTTGCTTACCAAAAACCTGCCGGGTGATACCTTAAAAATAGAGTTGCCGGGCATTGATTTGGTAGCGGAAGACAACCAACATTATTATGTAAAAGTTGGCGCAGGAGAAGAATGGCATCGCTTTGTGTTGACCGCCATCGAAAACGGCTGGGCGGGTGTAGAAAACCTGTCGTTGATCCCGGGAAATGTAGGTGCAGCACCCATGCAAAACATCGGTGCTTACGGTGTGGAATTAAAGGATGTATTTCATTCTTTGACGGCTTTTCTTACAGAAGAAAATCGGTTTGAATCATACGGTTTAACTGATTGTCAATTCGGTTATCGTGAAAGTGTTTTTAAGCGCGCTCTGAAGAACAAGGCCATTATTGCATCGGTTACATTTAAGCTAAATAAAGAACCGAGTTTCAACACCGCTTATGGCGCCATTGAAACAGAGTTAGATCGTATGAAGGTGAGCGAGCTCAGCATAAAAGCCATCAGCGATGCAGTGATCTCTATTCGACAAAGCAAACTTCCCGACCCAAAGAAGCTGGGTAACTCAGGCAGTTTTTTTAAAAACCCCGTCATCGATCGTGCGCATTTTTTAAAACTGCAAAACGAATTTCCATCTTTGGTTGCATACCCAGCTGGTGAAGACCGCATGAAGGTGGCAGCGGGTTGGCTCATCCAGCATGCAGGATTTAAAGGAAAGCGATTTGGAGCCTGTGGAGTTCATGAAAAACAGGCACTTGTGCTGGTCAATTATGGCGATGCAAAAGGAAGTGAAATCTACGACCTTTCTGAAAAGATCATCGAGAAAATAGAAGAGATGTACGACATTCGTCTTGAACGTGAAGTAAACATCATCCCATAACATGCTTGTGAATCAGGTTTTTTCAAAATCGGTAGGCCTCTTTTTTTTAGGGATGATCTCGTTTGGTGAACTATGTGCTCAGCACGAATTACAAGACTCTCTTGCTCCGCTACCTCAAAATCTGATGTTTTCCGTTTCAAGTGGACCGTCTTATATGCTGGAAAGCAATGTTGACGGCTTAAATCCTTATGTGTACCCCCAGCTTTCACAAGACATTAATATAAAGGCTGACGTGATTTGGAATAGGTTTTTGTCGTTTAAATTAGGGTATGAATGGCATCAAATTACGCTGGACTATGGTTTGGATTTACCGGAGTTTGATCCTGTTTCCAACAGAAAAAACAACGGTGCTTCCATTCATGGATTGAATTTTTCTGTGGGGCAATCTCAGCTTTTTACCGCAAAAAATGCCAGGGCTGAAAATAATTTTTCGATCACACCCTGGATCGGTATCCGGGCAGCGTATGCGCAAAGCCCTGAATTGAGCAATAACATCGAAACCGTAAAGGGTGTGGATACTTCGTTTGCAGGTGGTGATTTGGTCGATTATGAATTGATTGGTGACACGGCCGTCAAACGTTTATTTGTGCATCAAACCAAATTAGAACAAGGTCTGGCCATAAATCTTGTGTTTTCTCTAGCTTTTGAAGTTAGAGTGCTTAAGCGCTTTTACGTTGGTTTGCAGCCGTTTTACTCGCAAGGATTTTCTCCACTTGTGAATCACAAGGTAGATTACACATTAGTGCCTGAACAAGCCAGAGGAAGCCACGCACTTAAAACCAACGGGTCGCATTATGGTGTGTTGTTCAGTTTGAACTACACCATTTGGGAAGAGAAATTATAAGCGACTTTCAAACTCTTCTGAAGTGCAAATCACCCAATACCCTCCATGCATGTTGAGCATGTCTTGAATGAAATTTCGGTCGGGAAGGATTTTCGCCTCAAAATGATGCACTTCGGGTTGCTTACCGGTTAATTTTATTTCAATGAAATGGCTTTCATCAATGATTTTGAAGAAGCTTTTCTCATTCGGGTACTTTCGATATACAGGAAACTCAAGATCCATTTAACAAAGGTGAATATTTCAACAACAATTGTTCTGAAAAGCTTGTTGAATAGTATGAAACGACAAACATTTTAATAACCCCGGAAGTTTGCAACTCACATCGGTTTTAGTTAACTCTGCAAGCAATGATTTCAAGCAACAAACATTACATCACTGGACGAAAAAAATTTGAAGCGCAAGATTTTGAAGGCGCCTTGGCTGATTACACAAAATGCATTCAGGAAGAAGAGAATCCAAATGTTTACAGCGAAAGAGGAGTGGTTCTTTTTTACCTCAAACGGCTGGATTTGAGCCTCGATGACATGAATTATGCCGCAGATCTGGAGCCTGAAAACCCATACCGTTATTCAAGCAGAGCTTTCATCAAAGATGCTATGGGCGATGTGGAAGGGGCTATTGAAGATTACGAGCGAGCTGTAGCCCTTGATCCAGAAGACAGCATCGCGTTCAACAACCTCGGGTTGCTTCAGGAAAAACTCGGATATGCAGATCAATCAAAGCAAAACTTCAAGAAGGCTGATGAAATAGCCAATATTGATGAGTTGCTTGAAAAAATTAGAAAAGAACAAAAGGCTGGCCAATCGCCAGAAAACGAGTCGGAAGAAGGCTCATCGTTCCCAACTGAAGACCGAAGTAGTTTGAGCATTTTGGCGCTTTTACGTGATACCTTCACCACCAAATCAGGATTTAAGGATTACATTCGGTTTTTAAGAAATGGACTTAAATCCTGAGCAAATACCTTTTTTAGAACGACTCGCAATTTCAATAAGACAGCGGGATACATCTTCAACACCATTGTTGGTTGTTTTGCCCAACCGCAGATCGCTGTTTGTGCTCAAAGAAAAACTGGACACGGATGCAGTTGATTTGTTTACCATCGATGACTTAATGCAAAAAATTTCCGGAGCTCAATTGATCGAGTCGGAAGAATTGCTTGTTACCTTTTATCAATCGTACTGCAAGTTGGAGCGTGAGCCACAGTCATTTGATCAATTCACGTCCTGGGCGCTTACTTTTCTAAGCGACATCAACGATGTTGATCTTCACCTTGGCGATATTGACGCATTGTATAAGCACATCAAGGAGTTTCACGAAACAGGTGAATCTTTTAAATGGGATGAAGCGGGACCTATAGAGCATGCATACCTCGGTTTTTGGGAACGCTTACCTCGTTATTATAAGTCGTTAAAAACAGCGTTATCGGCACTAAAACTGGCTTATCGCGGCATGATTTATCGAGATGTGGCGCAGTTGACAAAAGATGATGCCAAGCCGCTGCATTCGTTCTTTAATCGCAGAGAAGTTTATTGGGTAGGCATTATTCCCGGAAACCCCAGTGAGCGAATGCTGCTGAGCTGGATTGAAAAAAATGCTGTTTTGCAGCGATTTGCAGATGTAGATAATTATTACATCCAAAAAACAATGCACGAGGCCGGTCGGCTTTTCCGAGAGCATCCGCTAAGTGATGATGTCAAGTGGAAAGTGAACATGCTGAAACATACATCAAAAAGCATGCATGTTTATCCTATTCCGGGCAAAATTGCCCAAGTGGTAAAGGCAAAAGATTTATTGATTGAAATCGGGAAAGAGAACTGGAATAAAACAGTTGTAGTTTTAAATGATTCATCCCTGCTTACCCCATTCATGGAAATGTTTGCTGATGATAAAGACCATATTAACATAACCAGCGGATTTCCAATGCGCGCTACCTTGATTCACCGTTTTGTGATGAGCTGGATGAATTTGCACGCCCAAGCCAGAACTCGCTCTGGTGTGAAATACTATTACCACAAGCACTTGGAGGAGTTCCTTGAATATGCAGTGGTTCGGGATTGGCTTTCGGGCTCAATGCAGTGGATAAGCCTCAGAGATGAGGTGGTGGCGAAAAATATGAAGTTCATATCGCATCAGTGGTTAGAGGAAAAAATGAAGGGCGATATGTTTGCTGAGAAGGCATTTACTTTGCTTTTCGCCTGGAGCGAGCAGATGGATGATGTTTTTCAGCGCATCAGCGATGTGTTGGCTACATGGAGTAATAACACTGCAAAACTGGGTATTGCGACCATTGAAGCAGAGGCGATAAAGCAATACATTGCGCGCTTAAAACTATTGCTTTCGCAGTTTAATGAACTGCTGCCAGAAACCGATTTGAAAGCGTTGAAAACCTTTGTTCACAGGCAGATCGGATTTACCCAACTGTTCATCGAGCAGCCCAGAAACGATGCATTGCAGGTGATGGGGATGCTTGAAACTAGAATGATCGATTTTGAACACGTGATCTTGTTGGGTGCAACAGACGATTCGCTGCCGGGTAATCCTGCCTCTTCAACACATGTGCCTTTTGTGCATCGTGTTCATTTTAAGCTACCAACAAGAAAAGACACGGAAGCCCTTATCGCTTATCATTTTTATCGTTTGATGCAACGTGCCAGTCACATTCACCTGGTTTATAATACGATGACCGATGCCTTTTCCAGTGGTGAGCCATCGCGTTACCTGATGCAGATGAAAGAGGAGCTGGTTAAGGCAAATCCACATTTTAAGCTTACCTATCACGATTGGGAAGTCTCTGTAAAAAATGAAGACCTGGAGCCGCTTCGTATAGTTAAAAGCGAAGCGATTATCGAGCAGATCAAAAGTTATTTGTCCAAGAAGGTATCCCCTTCTTCTGTGAATAAATTTATAATGTCACCTCTTGAGTTTTATTACTACCATGTATTGGGCTTGAAAGAACAAGATGAGGTGGAAGAGGATATTGAAGCAACAACTATGGGAAGTGTTGTGCATAAAGTGCTGGAAACGCTTTACCATCCGCTTATCGGTAGGTCTATTCAAGCGAGTGATATCAGGCCATTTATCGATCAAGTTGATGCAATGGTTGGTGCTGAGTTTAGAGAAAAGTTCGTTGACCTTGATTTGAAAAAAGGTAGAAATCTATTAACTGTAGAAATCACCAAAAACTACCTTAAGAAATTTCTTCAGTTTGAAATAAATGATATTAAAGCGAATGGTTCGTTTAGGCTGCTTAACCTGGAGGAAAGGATATCATTGGAACAGCAAATTGCCGGTGAAAAGGTGCGATTATTTGGTTTTATCGATCGCGTGGATGAACGAGCCGGGGAGATCAGAATCATAGATTACAAAACAGGACTCGTTGAGCAGAAGGATTTAAGGTTTATTCCCGATCGGATGGTTGAAGACAGTTTTTTTTCGAAAGCCCTGCAAGTAGCTTTTTACAAATATGTCTATTGCAAAATTCATGGTTATGATGAGACTCGTGTAGGTTCATATGTGTTCTCATTCCGAAATTTTTCCGGTGGGTATTTGAGTTTATCAGAAAGCACCATCAGCGATGGGTTTGACGAAGTTCTTCACCGTATCATTTCTGACATGCTTGACCCTGCACAGGCGCTCGAACATCGAGAAGAAACTAAATACGCTACGTTTTGAAGAAAAATACTTTTCGAGGAAAATTTTTTAGAATTTTAGATCGACAAGACAGGTTTAAATATTTATGACACCTGTTTGCAGTAAACCGCTTGTTGAATTGATCGCAAATAAATATTCACCCTTAGCCACTCCTTTTATCGGAATTACGAATTCATGGCCATAGAGTAAATCTACGCTTCTTATCTTTTTACCGTCCAGATTTATGAGGTCAAACCGAAGAGGATGCGCGCTGAAGCCGCTTACCTTATAGAGGATAAACCGCTCTGTTTGCTTTATCTTTAATTTGAATTCTTGTCTGCTGCTATTTAACATATCGCCTTTCATTCGACTTAAAGACGTTTTGATAATTCAAAAAGTTGGTAATCCTCAAACCGATTGGTCAACAGGGTTGCTTACAAATCGATAACCAACTCCTCTTATGCTGTGAAAGTGGATTGGGTGTCTAGGGTCTTCTTCGAAATACTTTCTGAAACTCAAGATAAAATTGTCGATGGTTCGTGTGCTCGGGTACACATCGACACCCCACACCAAATCCAACATTTCATCTCGACTCACGGTTTCTCCATCACGCTCGGTAAGCAACCGCAAAAGCATCATTTCTTTCTTCCCAATGTCGATGCGCTCGCCTGAATATGTTTCGGCACGGTGCTGATCAAACAGTATAGTATTACCTCCGAAATGCAATTCTGACGGACCGAGTTTCTGTTGTGCATTTGATCGTTCAAGCAATCGCTGCACACGCAAAATCAACTCTTCCAGGTCAAAAGGCTTTACAAGGTAATCATCTCCGCCAATTTTCAAACCCATCACCCGGTCTTGAGCAGAGTTTTTTGCAGTGAGAAAAAGAATGGGCACTTTTCTGTTTTCCAGCCTTATCGATCTGCACACGGAAAAACCGTCCATGTGAGGCAGCATAACATCCAGGAGGATCAAATCAAAACGTTCTTGATGAAATTTTTCAAGCGCATCTTTTCCATTTATGGCAGTAATCACCTCATAACCTTCCAACTCCATGTTGAGTTTCACCACCTCCAACAGGCGCTCTTCATCTTCTACTAATAGAATTCGTTTTGCCATTGCATGCAAATCTAAATGCTGTTGTCCATTGTTTTCACCTCATTCGCTTAATAGTATTAATAGAAAAGGGTGCAACAGTGGTGATATTTCTTGGCAACCGATCAGAGTTAAACAGATTGAGCCGTCAAAATGTTACATTCACGACTTCAAATTATGCGCTTAGGCTTAATCATATCCTGCTTCTTTTTTTACTTCCAGATGGAGGGGCAAGATAGATGTGTAACCATGGAGCAAAATACATTGGAAGCGAGAAAAAGCCTTGACTTTAAACACGGTTTAGATCAACTAAAAGAACTCTCAGCAGACTTTGAAGCAGGCGAGCAAATTGCCACGGAAGGGCGAGAAGAGTTTCCTCAAATTACGGTTCCTGTGGTCGTTCATGTGTTATATCGAGAAGAGGAAAACAATATTTCTATTGAACAAATTCAATCGCAGATCGATGTGCTGAATCGCGATTTTGCCGCACTAAATGGTGATTTAGATAAAGTTCCGGAGGTATTTAGAAACCTTGCAGCGGGCGCGAATATTCAATTTGCACTTGCCGATAAGGACCCACAAGGAAACTTTACGAATGGAATTACGCGCAACATGACAACGGTTGAGAACATCGGCACAGAAACACTCTACCATCGGCCTGAACGTGGTGGTGTTGAGCCATGGCCTCAACCTCATTACCTCAATGTTTGGGTCTGTGAACTGGAAGGTAATGCGCTTGGCTTTGCAATTTTACCTTCGGCAAAGATGTCGGAGCGAGATGGAATTGTAATGAGTCCACGTGCATTCGGAACGCTCGGAACGGTGACTCCACCCTATAATCACGGTCGAACTTTTGTGCATGAAGTAGGGCATTACTTCGGTTTGAGACATCTTTGGGGAGAGGATGATCAATCTTGTAATTCAACCGATTATATTGATGATACCCCCGCTCAATTGAAAGAAAACTTCGGTTGCAAATCCTTTCCTTCTTTTTCATGTCTCAATGAAGCAAACGGAGATATGTTTATGAATTACATGGATTATGGCAACGATACGTGCATGCTTTTTTTTACGAAGAGACAGGTGGAGTTAATGCATTTGGTTTTGTTGACCAACAGAAGAACCTTGTTTCACAGCTCAGGTGTTACCGGGGTGAATGATGAAAAATTAGGAGATCAACATCACTTGCAGGTTTATCCAAACCCATCAAACGGTTTGATTCATATTGAAGGGTTAATGAATTCGGAACATCTTATTCAGGTGTACAATAGTTCTGGTCAACTGGTGAGGCAACTTGCCGTAAATGGAAACTTGATTCAAAGGTTCGATGTTTCAACCCTTCAAAAGGGAGTTTACCTAATTGAGCATGAAGGAAAAACACAGAAAATGATGCTTTATTGATGCAGCTTGAACCTCATCATAATGTTGTCATTTACGCCCTTCCTGGAGGTGATGGTTTTCGTTATTGTCATCAGGAAGATTTTGGAGCCTCTCACAACTTAGATGTTTCGAACCCTGCATTTATTGCCAGACCTTACAGCGATGCAGTTCCAATGGTTTGCATCAAGGCTGAGGTTGATAGATCGTTTCAATTCGAAGAAGTGTTTTTGCCATTGAAAGAAAATACATTGCAAATTCAAACAGAAAAAGAGGTCTATGTTAAAATGGTCATGCATGCCAGAGATGCGGCATCAGCGGCCGATGGAAAAGTGGTTTTATCTCGGATAAAAGATCAACATTTTGGACGATTTGATGTGGTGCAGTCCTTGAAGCATCTGCGCGAAAAATTTCCTGATGCGTTGGTCTATCTTTTGCACACCGAAGCCTACGGAACCTGGATGGGCGCAACACCGGAGGTGCTCTTATCGCAAGAAGGAGCAGATTTTGTGACCATGGCGCTGGCGGGTACTAAATGGAACGATGAGCCATTTGAGCAGAAAGAGTTTGATGAGCAAATGCTTGTAACCAAGGATATATTGGAAATATTAAGCGAGGTTGCCGTTGAAGTTGGCGATGTGCAAGAGAGTAAGTTCGGTGAGCTTAGTCATTTGCGTACCATGATTCGCTGGCAATCACCAGACACCATGATTGATTTTGCCCAACGGCTTCATCCTACACCGGCTGTTTGCGGATACCCAAGGCCTATGGCTAAAGAAACGATTGGTGCATTAGAGCTACACAATAGAAGTTTATACACCGGCTATCTGGGTTTTGTCAAACCGCGTGAAAGCAGTTCACTATTTGTGAATTTGCGCTGTATTCAACTTTTTCATGACCGCTTTTGGAAATATGCCGGTGGTGGGATAAATGCAGATTCT
>JBBDRU010000050.1:0-1739 GCA_040905305.1 Salibacteraceae bacterium
TTTAGTTTCGATTCACGAGATTAAACTTGGGTGTCCCAGTGCGGAAGTCAGGAGGTTAATAAGTTTGAAAGCTCGGTTCTTTGAATCGAGCTTTTTCGTTTGGTCGCTAATCCATCGATTATTCGCCCAAAACCCGACTCAAACCTCGTGCGGCAAGGTCATATTGTGGGTTTAGGCGCAATGCCTCACGGTAATCATCTTCCGCCTTTTTGAAGTCACCGGATTTCTCCCGGCTCAAACCTCGGTTATACACGGCAGGGAAGTATTTTTCCGGGCCAAACGCAATAGCTTGGTTGAAGCAGTAAGCCGCACTATCGTATTTATCGAGTATTTCAAGGTGGATGTATCCGATATTATACCATGCGTCAAAGTATTCGTTGTTTTTGCTCAATAACTCATTGTAAACCCTGATCGCTTCACGCGGTCGGTCGGTGGTTTGATAGTACAGCCCTTTAGCGTAAAAAGCTTCTAAACTATTTGGTTTTACTTTTAGAGCATTGTTGAAATAATCAATTGCCAGGTCATGCTCACCTTCCGCAAAGAGGAGCCCGAGTTGAAGGTAGGAATCATAATCTTCCGGATCTTGCTCAACAGCGGTTTGAAAACTTGAGATCGCATTGACGGTGTCTCCCAAATATTTGTAATTAAAGCCCTTTAGACGGTATGCTGTTGCGTTGTAAACATCAATTTTCAGCGCTTGATTCAAGTAATTGAAAGAGGCTTTGCTGTCTTGCACAATCATGTAGAGTTCCCCCAGTTTGAGCAATACATCGATGTTGTTTGGGTTGATGGCATAGGCTTTTAAAAGAGCATTGCGCGAGGCTCGGCTTTCTTTTGAGATCAATTTTAAATCAGCGAGTAAAATGTAATAATCGGCATTGCTGCTGTCTAGTTTTAAAGACCGACCAACATCGCTCATGCTCGATACTAAATCGCGGTTAGAATAATAAATTTTCGCTCGCTCAAAATATAAATCAGGATTGTTTGGATCTTCCTTGATCAATGAATTGATGCTATCCAATGAGGTGTTCTTCTCAACGACCGATGAGGTTGATTCGAGCTTTGTGGTATTGTTTTCACTGCAACCAATAGCCATAACGGATAAGATTGAAATGATGATCAAAAATTGCTTCATGTTGCAAACATAAATGCGAAAGGTCGAACAGCGTTGTTCGACCTTTCGTAAATGACAATATGGTAAAAACTATTTTTTTTCTTCGGGCTCTTCAGCCTTTTTTGGTTTGAATGATTCAAATACTTTTTCTTCCAATTCAGCTGCCAATTCAGGGTTGTCTTCTAAAAGTTGCTTCACGGCATCACGTCCCTGGCCGAGCTTAGTTTCACCGTAGGAGAACCATGAACCGCTCTTTTTTACAATGTTTTGGGTAACTCCCAAGTCGATGATTTCTCCAGATTTTGAAATTCCCTGACCAAACATAATGTCAAATTCTGCTTTCTTAAAGGGCGGTGCAACTTTGTTTTTAACCACTTTCACCCTAACATTATTTCCTATGTTCTCTTCACCCGATTTTATCTGTCCAATTCTACGTATGTCAAGGCGTATAGAGGCATAAAATTTCAGGGCATTGCCTCCTGTGGTGGTCTCTGGGTTTCCAAACATCACACCGATCTTCTCTCTTAGCTGGTTAATGAATATGCAGGTACAATGCGTTTTGCTGATGGATGCCGTAAGTTTTCGCAATGCTTGGGACATTAATCGTGCCTGTAGTCCCATTTTA
>JBBDRU010000051.1:0-10490 GCA_040905305.1 Salibacteraceae bacterium
CCGAATTGCTCAAAGAACTCACGTACTTTGTATTGAATGTTTGATCGGGCACCAGGGTTGCCCCGTGCAACGGATTCAATCGAACTCTGGTTGATTTCCCAGTGATCAGCATTACGATATTCCCCTTCTTCTACAGGGCGCTTCCCAGCGCACGGTCTGACTAGTAACTCCATTTCCTTATCACAACTACATTTTCAAGACACCCTCTTTCGCCAGCATAGGCTCGAGCACTGCTATATAGATAACCCTCTGGTTTACCAACCAACCCTTCTTCAACAGGATTGTGATGAATATAATTGATTTTTTCATCAATCACTTTATTGCTCCAAAGTTCAATTGGCTTGTTCTCATGCTGCCAAAATTGATAGGTCTTTACAACTGATGTATTTTTATGAATAACACCTCTTCTATAGACTTACTAACACTCGCTGGGAAGCGCGCAGTATATTTAGTTTTAGAAAGGGAACAGGATAAAAGTTGTCAGTGTTAAAGCAGCACCTATATCACTTACGATCTATAAATGGGCTATATTCAAACTCATCATTTCCGAAGTTCAAACTCAAACAAGTCTCGCACATGAACTTCCAATTGGTTGGCTATAATGCGCAACGTTTTGGTTGTAGGATTAGTCCTGCCTGACTCAATGCGGGTAAGACTTGCCTTTTCAATCTCACACCGATGCGCAAACTCTAAAAGGCTAAAACCTCGTTTCTTCCTCAGCTGTTTTATATGCCCACCCAACTGAATGTAAAACTCCAAATCGTTCATCAGGATCAATAGTCCTGAAAGAAAACCTCGCAAAAGGCAGCATATTTGCTTCCTTTGTCTATATTTGTTTCGAATCATCTTAAAAGCGCATTAAAATCTATCGAAAACTCACTTATCACCAGAATCTTTCAATCCGTTTTTAGCGCGTTATAGGGAGGTGAAATGGTACAGCAGTGAACAATTAGTGATTCGTATTGATTTAATGGGTGTTTACTGAGACATGACTAGCTAAACATGATATTTGAATTGTCTAAACTAACTCTATTACTATGCCAATTAGAACTATAATCTCGATATTCATACTCCTAACCGGAACCAAAATTGGTCTATCACAAATTGACAGTGCTACAGCTGATTCAATAGTTCGAGCCTTACTTATTGATTATGATAGTGCTGGATATTATTACATTAAGCCCAATACTTTAAAATCAGGTGAACTCTTTACTCTTTACAAATCATTCTGGGTTGACGACACATACAATGATCTGAAACTTGAATCTGTTGAAGTTGATAATTCAGTAGGCACAAAGCATTTAACCTACAAACAATATTTTGCAACTATTCCTGTGGAGGGAGCCTTTATTAAAGAGCATGTAGATCAGAATGGCTTTGTAAAATGGGTAAATGGGAGAGTTGTATATGACCTTGATATACCAGTGGAAGGAGTAGATGAGACTCAAGCAATTCAAAACGTAATAAATGAATTGAACGGATATTCCTTCTATTGGGACGATACCGATTTAGAACAGGACATTAAAGATGAAACAGGAGATCCCGATGCAACTCATTTCCCTACCCCTGAAATTTGTTTTGCTCGTCTGCCAGATGAGGACAACACTCAGGCTTTTGATAAGTCTCAATATGAACTTTGTTGGAAGTTTAGAATTCAGGCAACTACTCCATTTATAGACAACTATTACTGGGTAAGCGCTTTGGATGGAGAAATAATTAAGTTTAGGGAGTCGTGGCAAGAAAATGGGCCTGCACCAACATTCTTTTATGGATATCAAACAGTAGATTCAAGGTGGGCTGGTTCCTTAATCAAATACATTTTAGATGCGGATGATGGGTATAGAAATATCCACACTAAGAAGAATAAGTGGACGCTTTGGAGCACTCGACCCAACTACAAAGACTCAGACGACATTTGGGGAACTAATGATATTGCTGGCAGTTCAGCCCATTGGGCTGTAATGTCTGCTTGGGACATGTTCGAGAACACTTCCTATATGGATATTAAGAGTACAGACGGTCAAGAACGTGAAATTCGGGTTGTAGCTAATAATTCTACAGCAACCACGGCATCATATACATATAAACCAAACTCAGAACATCAATACATTACATTCAACACGACTTTGAATGAGGAGGACGAAATTGTTACATACGCCACATTGGACATAGCTGGACACGAGTTCGGTCACGGTTTTAATCGGTTTTTAGGTGATTTGGAAGAAGAAGGTGAGTCCTATGCCTTAGTAGAAGGCTTTTGTGATATATATGGATTCTTAACCGAACGGTACACCATGGATCCTTCAGCTACTTGCACACTTACAACAGATGATTGTGATTGGCTGATGGGTGAAGATATTGATTTAGCTAGAAATATAGAACAACCGAATATTACAGACAACCCGCATACTTATGGAGGTACATTCTACGATGAAACTTCAAATGATCAACATCATTTAAACAGCACAATACTTTCTCATTGGTTTTATCTTTTATCAGTAGGAGGAGCAGGCACAAACGACAATAGTTACTCATTTAATGTAACTGGCATCGGTGTAGATGATGCAGCTGAAATAGCTTATCAAACTCATCTTACACAAATAGCAGGAAATGATGGTTTTGATCAAGCAAGAGCTGGCTCAATAGCCGAGTCTATTGATATATTTGGACAAAACTCAACAGAACACATACAAACTGTTTGCGCTTGGGCTGCTGTTGGAGTAGGAAGCGTTGAACAATGTATGTTACTTTCAAACAAAGAGCCAAAAATTGATGGACAGAACAGTTTAATTCTTTATCCAAATCCAAATCAAGGACAGTTTCAGATTTTACTTCCTGCTTTAACAAAGTGGTCGATCACTATCCAAACTATTGACGGGAACTTGGTAGATCAATTCACTGAAAGCAAAAGTAAAACCGTACATTTAGATTTGACTGATCAATCAAGTGGTGTATATATCATTAATGCTACCTCTTCAAATGAGCGTTTATCCGCTAGATACATCAAAACGAATTAGAGTACTAGCGTTCTTGGCTTGTTTACTTATACAGTCGGGAACGTTTTCTCAAGATACGACCATTGCTCATCGAAATTCGATTGAAGTTTATTGTCCCGTCTACTTTTCATTTGATCGCTTACCCATTGTAGTCGCTCCAATGGTTTTTTCTAGAATGAGAACCGCACTCACCGCTATAGGCTTAAGCTATTCAAAAACCGTAAACAGAAGGTTATCGGTTTCATCTGGCCTTGAATTTTTTGATTATTACGATGACGCATTTGTTATTAAAAAGCAGAATTCCGATCAAAACACAGACTTAGGGTCTGTGCTCGGGAGAACTCATGTCCTTACTAAACTGAGGGTTGGATACAAATTATTTTCATTAAACTCATTTTCTTCAAGTATCATCGGAGGAGTTTTCTTGAGGTTTGGAAGTGAAACTATTCAATCATCACCATATAATCCAAACTACATGGATGCACTAGCAGTAATCAGACCGTATTCAGATCCTGGTGTAAACCTGGGCTTTGAAACGAATTATTATTTATCACCTTCGTGGAGTCTCTCAGTCTCTTTAAGGTATGATCAAATACTATGGAGAAAGAGTAAAGGCCCAATTAGACTAAACCCAAGCTTACCGGGCACTTCAAAGAATTTTATCACGTTCACTTATGGAGTTAAGTATTGCTGGGGCAATATCATCAGGGATTGAACAATTCCCCGCTTAAACAACAAGATTCATTTAACCACTAGTTCAACTTAAAAAAACCTACTACAGCGCGCTTCCCAGCGCACGGTCTGACTAGTAACTCCATTTCCTTATCACAACTACATTTTCAAGACACCCTCTTTCGCCAGCATAGGCTCGAGCACTGCTATATAGATAACCCTCTGGTTTACCAACTAACCCTTCTTCAACAGGAATTTTCGTCCAGAACTCTACATGAGTTGGAAAAACAAAAGAAAGCAGTAAAACTCAAAAGGATATTCAAATATGAAGGAATCAAACTCAAGCCGTTGTTGCCACCCAAACAACTTTCTTGGTTTCGAAAAAAGGTTCATTAAAAAACGAGCTGATTTCCCATATTTGGTATGGTGAGCCAAGCTCGATTAACTCATCACTAAAATCTCCACCCTTAATATAAAGTAATCCGTTGGAGAGATTTGCATGCTTTCCTTTTTTGATCTTACCTTTTAACCACTCTTTTATTTTTGGCAGAGAAGTGACCGCCCGGCTTACGGCAAAATCAAAATGTTCATCAATATTCTCAACACGCTCATTTCGCAAGCTAACGTTTTCTAAACCCAAAGCTTCCACCATTTCAGTGACGGCCTTTATTTTTTTCCCAACAGAGTCAACCAACAAAAATTTGCAATCGGGAAAAACAATGGCCAACGGAATTCCGGGCAATCCGCCACCGGTGCCAAAATCAATAAAAGACTGCCCTTTCGAAGGCCGCAAAACCTTTGTTATAGCCAGTGAGTGTACAATATGATTTACCCAGACCTCCTCTTGGTTTTTGCGCGAGATCAAATTGATCTGTTTGTTTTTTTCAAGCAATAACAAAACATACATCTTTAAGGATTTCAACTGCAATTGAGAAAGTTCAGGAAAATATCCCTGAATCAATTTTAATCCTTCTTCGTGGCTCATTAAATGTTCTTTATTGAATGCTTTAAAATCTCGTGCATCAACTCACGCGCTCTGAAAAGCTGAGCTTTTACCGTTCCAAGGGGAAGATTGAGTTTATCTGAGATTTCTTCATAACTCAACTCTTTCAAATATCGTAATTCGACAAGTTCTTTATACTTTGGCTTCAACGATTCTATAATTCGCTGCATGGCCTCAATGCGTTGCCCTTTCACAAGCTCTTGTTCGGGGTTCAACTCTTCATCCATCACTTGATAAGGTGTGGAGTTATTGTCTTCTGAATCATACGAATCGTCCAGTGAATAGATGTTTGCCTTCTTCTTTTTCCGTATAAAGTCAATGGCATTATTAGAAGCAATGCGAAACAGCCATGTACTAAATGCATAATCAGGATTAAAGGATTCAAGCCGCTTGAATGCCTTACCAAACGCCTCGATGGTGAGGTCTTCTGCATCATCATCATTGCGCACCATTTTCAGCATCATGAAATATATGTTTTCACGATAATGCGTCAGCAACTCAGCATAAGCACTCTGATCACCGTTCAATGCTTTCCCAACTAGCTGGTAATCGTATTCTGCTCTTGAATTTGGCTTCTTTTCGTCCATTCTATCTTTTTGATCGCTAAAGACAAGACCGAAATTAGTGCATTCAAATAAGACATTGGTATTTCTAAATACCAATCTTTATCTATTGCTCTGTTGATATCCGCCCATTTTTTTAAACCGCTTAGATTCACATAAAACATTAAATACCGCACTAAAACAAAACCAGTCAGCAGCTTAGACGATAAAAAAAGTGCAACAAGCAATATTGGAAACAGCATCAAATTTGTGCATTCATACCCTACCAATCCCAGACGTGCCCACAGCGGATACAAATGACTTACGGATTGATGCCGGTGCTTTTGAAAAACCCAATCTCGCAGGCTAGATGGCGTATCACTCCAGGTTACGGCATGTGGAAGGGCCACAATTTTCGCTTTACCAACAAGCGCTTGCAGCAGCAAATCGTCACTGCCACTTTGGAGTTCAGTGTGTTTTTCAAACCCTCCAACTTCGTTAAACTTCGTTTTGGTCAAACCCATAGACCTGCCTACACACATATATGGGAATCCAAGCGCGGCAGCGCATTGATAAAGCATGGCCGATTTAAACGCTTCTAACTGATAAAACCTAGAAATAAACCCTGACTCCTCAGTAAAAGCTCCGGTACCAATTAAAAATTCACCGCCCTTTTGAAAAGCGTGTTGAAAACGCTCAATCCAGTTTGAATCATAAATTCTGCAATCGGCATCGGTGAAAATTAAGTGCTCAAATTGTGCCATTTCAATGCCTTTAGCCAATGCGTGTTTCTTACCACTACCCTCCCCGTTATTTAAACGGTGAGCAATGAAGCGCGGGTTTTTCAAAGACCATTGCTGAATGATGGAAAAGGTATCGTCATCACTGTGGTCATCAATCAAGATTACCTCAAAACTTGCAGATGATTGCAGACTTAAATCACACAATAAATTCTTAATAATCAAAGCTTCGTTTCGCACTGCAATCACTACTGAAACTGGAGGTAAGTCAACGGTTTCAGACATGTTCTTGATTTCTAAAGCCCTCTTTATTATGCCTTTTCGAATCGTGATGAAAAAGAGACATTGAAGCATCAATTGGAAAGATACAACCCCTATAGCAGCGAGAAAAAAAAGCTCAACGATCAATTGAAAAACAATAGGTAAGCAATAACAACTAATAATCCAGCAATCATGAACACACTGCGATTGGAGCGTTTCACTGTATTCGCACGTTCATTCGATCGCCATGCTGAGTTCATTCGGTTTCTCAACGCATTTTCAGAAGATGCCCCTTTATTGGCCTTCACTTCTTTCTGAATAGCCTCAACTCTTGCATTCAACCGTTCCTTACGCTCGTCATAAAACCGAGGCTTAAAATTAAACCTACGCGGTTGAGGTTGTTTAAATAAAAAGCGGATCATGTTTCAAAATTACAATGAATAGTTGGTATGAGCTTTGTAACATTAGTATGATGAAAATTACTTGCAACGATCGAACTAAGCGCAAATGAAGACCTTATCTTCACACCAACAAATGGCACAAAAACTAGACACAAAGCGCATCACGATTCTGTTGATCATCTCGATTGGTTTGGTAAACTTTTCCGGGAATGATAAAACCGTTTACTCAGATAAGGACAAACCCTTTTATCCGGTTACGCTCGATGCTGCTGACTCCATTTTGGCACAGATGAGTTTGGAAGAAAAACTTGCACAGTTTTTTGTAATCAAAAACCCAAAAAGCTTGGAGGCACCACTTCCCGGAGGGGTTATCGTTAATAGCATTGACGGCATTTCTAAACTCAACATACCGGGAGATAGCTTCCGACCGATTGTAGGAGTATCACTTGCCGATAACGGTGAACTTTTTAATGCAGAGCGCCTTTCTTCGGTCAAAAACCAGGTATTTATCGAAAGTTATGCTGCCAGTCTTGCAGGCTATTTAAAAGCTAACAACATTGATTTTGTCACAGATTTTGGATTGGACATTTACCAAAACGACCAAACACCCTATGGCGACCTTTCGTTTAGCAGCAATGCAGATGAAGTGGCTGAAATAGGTCAGGCGATTTATCGTGGCTTTAAAAAACAACGTTTAGTTGCCGTTGCATCTAACTTCCCGGGTTTAGGAAATACAACCCGAGGCTATGAACAATCGCCAGCAATGGTCTATACCCAACGCGAAGCCTTGTATGAGAACGAACTGGTGCCATTTAAATGCCTGATCAATGATGGGCTTCAAAGTGTAATGATGGCAAATGCATTTGTTCCTGCGCTTGATAATTCACATAATGCGATGGCGTCCACCTCACCGATCATTCATAACCTTCTGAGAGAAAATTTAGGGTTTAACGGGTTAATTTGGAGCGACCTTTCCATAAATGCGCCTTCCGTAAATAAGGAATTCCCTGCTTCTATCGGTTCATTTTTAGCTGGAAGTGATGTGATTATCATCAACGATAAGCTTCAAGAAAACATCTATGGTCTAAAGCAATTGATAACCCAGGAAATCATAAGTCTGGAAGAAATCGATGAACGGTGTAAGCGCGTTTTGCAATCAAAAGTTTGGATGCTGAAAAACAAGAACGCCTCGTCTATTGCAGCGACAGGCCGATCATTGCATCAAATGAATCGCCAATTGTATTCACGAGGTTTGGTCTTGTTGAAGAATGACGATGCACTTCCCATTACTCAGTTGGATACATCAAACATTGCAGTTTTGAAAATCGGCAGTGCATCCGCCCAGTTAAGAGAATGGGTAACCCGTTACACTGAAGCCGAGGTTTTTGAATTGAAACACGACCACATCGAACGTGATTTTAATGCTTTTTGGGCAGAAGAAGATCGCTTTGATTTGATCATTGTGTTGGCAGATGAAGAACCGATGAGGTTCGCCCGAAAACGCTTTGGAATGAGCGAGACTACGGAACGTATTCTCACCCAGATCACCACGGTTAAAAGAAGTATATTGGTCTGGAACGGTTCTTTAAAAGGGCTTACCCATATTAAGGATACACCAAAACTTCAGGCCTTATTGGCAGCACATGGCACTGATGAATATGCAGATGATTTAAGCTTGCAGGCGCTTTTTGGGGGTCGAAAAATCAATGGTGAGCTCAGGAAAAGGCTGCAACGAATCACGCGCTTCGACACGGTGTTTGATACCAAAAAAACTCGACTCGCTTATGGATTTCCTGAAGAAGTCGGGATAGCTTCAGGAGATTTGGATTCCATTGAAAAAATTGCACGAAAAGGAATTTCAGAAATGGCGTATCCGGGCTGTCAGGTTTGGTTTGCAAAAGACAGCATTGTGATTTACAACAAATCTTTCGGTCATCACACCTATCAAAATGATCAAGCGGTTAAAAACACTGATTTATATGACCTGGCGTCCATCACAAAAATAGCCGCTTCAGCAGCAGGACTGATGAAGTTGACCGATCAGGGTAAGTTTAATCTTGACCATAGATTGTGTGATTATCTTAGTGAATGGGTTGACACTACAGAATACATGCAACTCACCATGCGCGAAATACTTGCTCACCAAGCCGGACTTACCCCATGGATTCCCTTCTATCAAAAAACGCTATCGAAAGGAGTGCCGCGCTACGATGTTTACAGCCTTGCTCAATCGCCTACTTACCCGTTGCAGGTAGCTCGTGAGTTATACATCAAAGCAGATTACCCAGATGTGATGTTTTCTTCGATTCTAAACACGAAGTTGAACAGCAAAAAAGAGTATAAATACAGCGATGTTGGTTATTATTTTGTTCAAAAAATCATTGAAAAACAGACGAGACAGCCGATGGATCAATTTTTGGATTCCAATTTTTACAGGCCATTGGGATTATCAACTTTAGGTTATCATCCTTTAGCACGTTTCAAAAAAGAACAAATCGCGCCAACTGAATTAGACCGGATTTTTAGAAACCAATTGGTACATGGCTATGTGCATGACCCCGGAGCTGCAATGATGGGTGGAATTGGCGGGCATGCCGGATTGTTTTCTAACGCCAACGACCTTGGTGTGCTCATGCAGATGTATCTGAATGGTGGAGAATACGGGGGCAAACAATACCTCAACAAAGAAACCATCAAGGATTTCACCCGATGCCAATTTTGTGATAACGACAACCGAAGAGGCGCAAGTTTCGACAAACCACTCACCGATGGTTCTGAAGGGCCAAGCTGCGGCTGCACAGATTTGGAGGCGTTTGGTCATCAAGGATTTACAGGCACTGTAACCTGGGCTGATCCGGAAGAAAACACAGTTTATGTTTTCCTTTCAAACCGAGTTTACCCGAATGCCAGCAACAAAAAATTATTAGAATTAAACATTCGCACTGACCTTCAGAAAACCTTTTATAAGGCCATTGAGCGCAGTAAAAAATTGGCAAGTGAATGAGCAATCCAATATTCAGTAATCTTTTCGTTTTTCGAGGTCGCACCATCTGTTTGATTAGTTGTTCTTTTGCCCAACCAAGGATGGAGAAATGAAGATTGGCATTGTTTGTTACCCAACGTATGGAGGAAGTGGTGTTGTAGCTACGGAACTCGGCTTGGAAATGGCCGAATTAGGACATGACGTACACTTCATTTCATACTCACAGCCGGTAAGGCTTGATTTGAGTATTCCACGGGTTCACTTTCACGAGGTTGTTGTGTTGGATTATCCGCTTTTTGACTACTCTCCTTATGAGTTGGTGCTTACTTCTAAATTGGTAAGTGTTGTAAAAAAAGAACAACTTGATATTCTGCATGTTCACTATGCCATTCCACATGCCTCAGCTGCCTACATGGCCAAGCGCATTTTGGAAGCAGACGGCATAAAGTTGCCGATTGTTTGCACCTTACATGGCACTGACATCACACTTCTTGGTAAAGATGCCTCTTTTGAGCCAGTGATCACTTTTGCCATCAATGAAAGTGATGCTGTTACAGCAGTTTCTGAAAGTTTAAAAAAGGACACGCTAGATCATTTCAAAGTCAACAGAACCATCGAGGTAATTTCAAACTTCATTAATTTGGAACGCTACAAAAACCTCATTCGAAGCGATATAAGAAGAGAATACGCTGCTGATGACGAACCATTGATCATTCATGTTTCGAATTTCCGTAAAGTAAAAAGGGTGCAAGATGTTGTAAAAGTATTTGCCGGAATCAGAACGTCTAAAAAAGCGAAACTACTGCTCGTTGGAGATGGTCCGGAGCGCTACAACGTAGAGCAAATGTGTCGTGAGGTTGGGTACTGCGATGACATTCATTTCATCGGGAAA
>JBBDRU010000052.1:0-10313 GCA_040905305.1 Salibacteraceae bacterium
TTGGAAATGCATGGATACACTGCGAGACAATATGGACTTAAACAGTATGTGGGAAGACAATCCAAAATGGAAAAACTGGTAAGAAAGAATCGCAATGCAGATTGACCTAAAAAGAACATTTGAAGGAAAGAAAGTTTTCCTCACCGGTCATACAGGATTCAAAGGATCATGGCTCTTGTTGATCTTAAAGGCGCTTGGAGCTGAAGTCAAAGGCTATTCTCTCGCACCAAAAACTGCCAATGACCTTTATCACCAAATCGATGGAGACGCTTTATGCCATTCCATAATTGATGATGTACGCAACCGAGAAAGGATAAAACAGGAAATACTGGATTACAAGCCCGATTTCGTTTTTCATTTAGCGGCACAGGCATTGGTGATTGATTCTTATGATATCCCAGTTGAAACCTATGAAACCAACGTAATGGGAACCATCTATGTTATGGATTCATTACGTGAACTTCACCGACCCTGCGTTTCCGTAATGATCACTACCGACAAGGTGTATGAAAACTTTGAAACTACGAAACCCTATCCTGAAAATGCCCGACTTGGCGGTTACGATCCATATAGCAACTCAAAAGCATGTGCTGAATTAGCTATCGGTTCATACCGAAATTCATTTCTCAACCCCAACAATTATGGACGCCATAAGCAATCGATTGCCTCAGCACGAAGCGGAAATGTAATTGGTGGAGGAGATTGGAGCGCAAACCGCTTGGTTCCTGACATCGCACGGGCGTTGATCAATGAAGAAGAAATAATCCTGCGCAACCCCCAGGCCGTTCGTCCGTGGCAACACGTGCTTGACCCGCTAAACGGTTATTTAACCTTAGCTGCTCACATGGCCAGTGATCCGAAAACGTATGCAACCGGCTATAATTTTGGCCCGATACCAGACGATGAGCGAAATGTTGAGGACATGACAAAACTCGCCATTGCATGCTGGGGTTCGGGGTCATACAATGCTCCGGCTTTAGACAATAAACCTCACGAGGCAGGTCTGCTAAAGCTGGAGATTGAAAAAGCAAAAAATGACCTGGATTGGGCACCGCGATTCCAATCAAGCGAGGCGGTAGAATGGACGATAAATTGGTATAAAAACGGTCGTAATGATGCAAAGCAATTCACCATGGATCAGATCAAACGTTATTTTAATCTGTGATGAAAAAGTTTACTGAAACCGCCATTCCAGGTGTTTACATGATAGACTTCTTTCATGCCGGTGATGAACGCGGAATGTTCGTTAAACCGTTTCACAAACCCACACTAATTAAGCATGGATTGGAAGGAAGTTTTGATGAGAGCTTCTATTCGACCAATCAGCGTGGAGTAATTCGTGGAATGCATTTTCAACATCCACCCCATGCACACGCCAAGATCGTTTATTGCACATCAGGAAAGCTTTTGGATGTCATTCTTGATTTACGTATCGGTTCGCCCATGTTTGGAAAAGCGATTGAGTTGGAACTGTCGCATGACAACTTTAAAGGCGTTTATATGCCGGTGGGCGTAGCTCACGGCTTTGCTGTTTTAGAAGATAACACTTGCATGGTCTATCTCACCTCAACGGTTCACAACCCAAATGCAGATGACGGCATTCATATCCGATCTTTCGGTTTCAATTGGCCGTTTAATCAACCGATATGTTCAGATCGAGATCAGCAATTCATCGATCTGGACGCGTTTGACTCACCTTTTATATTTAGTTGATGTGAAAAAACTCATTATTTGGCTGATCGTGTGCTTCGGTTTTGGTGTTACATCTCAAGCCGAAGCGCCCAGGTTATCATCAAACGCTCAAATATCACTATTGACCTGCAGTCCGGGGGCGGAATTGTATTCATTATTTGGCCATAGCGCCATGAGGGTTTATGATCCCAACTCAGATATAGACGCGGTATTTAATTATGGTATCTTCTCTTTTGATGAGCATTTCTATTTCAACTTCACCATGGGGCGGTTAAATTATAAATTGGGGGTTCAGTCTATGGACGGATTTGTGCGCTCTTACCAATACGAAAAACGAGGAGTTATAGAGCAGGTTTTAGCACTCGACTCAGCACAAAAACAAGCGGTATTCGACTTCCTTGATTGGAATTATCAACCTGAAAACAGATACTATCTCTACGATTTTTTCTATGACAATTGTTCATCTCGATTGCGCGATGTGTTGCAAAAAGCACTTAAAGACAGTAATGTTGAATTCAAAGATCTGAGTTATGATCACGCTCCTTCTTTTCGCACAATGATCGATGAATACCTCATTTATCACCCATGGGGCGATTTCGGGATAGACCTTGGACTTGGAATGCCGTGTGACAAAGTTCCAAGCGCGGAAGAGTATATGTTTTTGCCAAACGAATTGATGCGTGCTTATGATGGTGCAAGCATCAACAATAAGCCTTTGGTTGAAGAAAAGCGCGTGCTGTTAACAGAGGCCGGATTAAAAACTGAATGGTCTTTGTTTAACCCGGTACCATTAATGTGGTTGTTTTTCGGAATTATCGCTGGGCTGAGCGCTATCGGTTGGCGTAGAAAGCGTCTCTTTATTGGAATCGATGTGTTTTATCTTTTCTTAACAGGTGCTGTAGGAGCCCTGGTCTTTTTTCTTTGGTTCATCACTGATCATAATGCAACGGCAAATAATTACAATATGCTCTGGGCATGGCCGACTCATATTTTGCTTATTCCAATGATTTTTATTTCAGCCGTTCGGAAATGGTATTGGCTTATTTATGGCGCTGTCTTGCTGATCACGCTGCTGATGTTTCCATTTTTACCGCAAGACTTGCATTTCGCTACCTTACCCATAATTTTAGCCGGACTCTTGCGTTCGGTCGTTAACATCACTTGGAAAAACGAAACAATCATTCAACCGGCTGAACAAAAACAACTCGACAAAAAGTAAATGCTCAAGCGCATCCAATTTTTCACAAGACATTCAATAATCTGCCCCATTTAAGCTAAGGGCTTTGTAACATTGCAGCACATGAAAGCACTAATTCTTGGAGCTAGTGGACTGGTAGGAGGAAACTGCATGAAGCACTTCGTGGAGCAAGATCACCAATGCCTTGGTACACACTTTTCTTTTACGACAAGTAAAACCGTATTCTACAACACCCTTGAGCCCGGTGATGCTGCAAATGCGGATATTCAAAGTTTTGCGCCTGACGTAATTATTCATTGTGGTGCACTTACCTGGGTTGATTATTGTGAAGAACACCCGGATGAAAGTTATCAGAAAACCGTGATCTCCACAAAAAACGCTGTGCAATTGGCAAAGCAGCTCAAAACGAAGTTCGTTTACTTGAGCACAGACTACGTATTCAACGGAAAAAAGGGCTATTACACGGAAGAAGATAAAGTCAACCCCTTATGCGTTTATGGAAAACATAAATTATCGGCTGAACAATATGTGCAAGAAAGCCTCAACGATTATTTGATCTGCCGAATCACCAATGTTTATGGAGATGAAATCAGGGGAAAAAACTTCATCGCCCGATTGAGTGCTAACATGCAAAAAGGCGAAGCCATGAACCTTGAGCTACCGATTGATCAATATGCAACTCCTGTGAATGCATATGACGTGGCCAGAGCCATATTGCGATTGCTTGAATCAAATAATAAAGGGGTTTATCACCTTGCAAGCACTGATTACCTAAACCGTGTGCAACTCGCAGAGCGTGTAATTAAATACTTTGGTCACGAACAGGTTTCACTCAAGTCTGTTAAGACAAAACAATTGAATCAACCTGCAGCGCGCCCGTTAAATGGAGGAATGAGTGCTCGTAAATTCAATGAAACATTTCCCGATTTTCGCTGGACCAACGTTGATGATTATTTAACAACTTTAACCGAATTAAAAAAATAATATGAGCATTGATACAAATAACATGATCCGAGTGCCTTACGGAATGACGGTTCATGGAGAGGAAGAAATTGAAGCGGTAGTAAATGTCTTACGTACCAGCACCCAAATGGGAAAAAGCGTACGCGAAATGGAAGAGCGTATAGCGCTGCTTTTTGATAAGCCTTATGGCATCATGCTGAACAGCGGTTCCTCAGCGAATTACCTGGCTGTTGAGCTGATGAACCTGCCGGAAGGAAGCGAAGTGATCACCCCTGCCCTCACCTTTTCTACCACCGTAGCGCCACAGGTGCGTAATAAATTGATTCCGGCATTTGTTGACGTAGAGGAAGGAACATACAATATTGATGCAGATAAGGTTGAGGCGATGATCACACCAAAAACCAAAGCATTGATGATTCCTAATTTGATCGGAAACCTACCTGATTGGGAAAAGTTGAAAGCCATAGCAGATAAACACAACTTGATCGTGATTGAAGATTCGGCAGACACTTTAGGTGCCACGATCAACGGTAAAAGCTCAGGAGTTTATTCAGACATGAGTATCACCAGCTTTTATGGATCACATGTGATCAATTGCGCTGGAAACGGTGGCATGCTTACGGTTAGAGATTCGGAACACTACGAGCGCGGCAAGCTGCTTCGATCATGGGGTAGATCTTCCAGCCTGTTCGTTGAGTCAGAAGCAATTGAAAACCGATTCAACGTTGAGGTAGATGGCATTCCTTATGATTCTAAATTCATTTTTGCCGAACCGGGCTACAACCTTGAGCCATCTGAAATGGGCGCTGCATTTGGCACGGTGCAACTAAATAAACTCGATCATAACATCCAGGAAAGAGAGAAAAACTTTGCTGAACTGAGCGAATTCTTCGAGCAGTATGAGGAATATTTTGTACTTCCAAAACAATTACCAAACAGCCGAACAGGATGGCTGGCGTTGGCACTTACCATAAAGGATAGCGCACCGTTTAAAAGAACACAAATGCAGATCTTTTTAGAAAAGAGAAACATCCAAACGCGCACCGTTTTCACCGGCAATATCTTACGTCAACCAGGGTTTAAAAACGTAGCATGTAAAAGGTCTGCAGATGGTTATCCAGAATCTGACAAGGTAATGCGTGGTGGAATGCTCCTGGCATGTCATCATGGACTAACACGCCCGATGATCGATTACATGAAAGAGAACATCAGCGATTATATGGCATCAGTTTAAACTGCCTTTATGAATAAGCTTACCACTTTTCTGCGCTCTAAAAAGCTGTGGATTATTGTGGTATTGTCCATCGTTAGTTTAGTTATCATTGAACCGGGCAGATACACCCATCCGGCCATTTCTTCAAACGACTTCAAGCTTGAGGTCTTTGGCGTAAACGATAGCAATGGAGGGCGTTTTCATTCAGAGAACAGTCAAACTCACTATGATATTATACCCGGTAAATTTGAATCAGTCTTTGCCTCATGGACGTTTTTAACGTCTAAAAACCTCGCCTTAAAAGTTGGTGTGGCGAATTGGGCGAAACAAGATAAAAAAGATGCAGCTGAAGTCGTTTTCAATGTGCATCAAAACCAACAATTGCTTCTCACAAACTTTACCGCCCGACCCGGTAATTCTAAAACACTGTATCTGAAACTAGACTCGGGAGATGTGGTTTCGGTGGAAGCAAACAAAGGACTAATACACTTAGAAGATATTGGTTTTGTTGAACTCCAAGAACATCGTCTATTTGATACTGCGCTCATAATAATTGGCGTGCTGGCATTTTGGTTTGTTTTTGTGCTGATATTAATGGACGGATTCTGGTTGGCTATCATTCCGATTTTTATAGGTTCAACATTGATATGGCTTTCTATTTATAACTATGATCAACAGATCAATGCCATTCAATTCATTTGGTCGATTGCGTACTTCACTTTTTTGACATGCTTGTTGAGCATAATACAACTTGCGAGCAACTATTGGATACGGAATGGAATGCACCTGTTATTCATGATGATTTTCATTGCCATAAGCTCAGTACCATACACAATTGTTTTATATACTTCAGTTTACGGCAAGCCATTGGAAGCCACTGATTACTTTGCTTTTTTCCAGACTGATATAGCCGAAAGCCTCGCCTATATACGATTTACAGCGCCAGATTGGTGGCTTGTTGCGTTGATTTCCCTTCCATTGTTGTTCCTGCCAGTTTTTTTGATCAAGAGGAAACCAACACAACATATCAGAATTTACCTAGCAGCTTTTAGCGTCCTTTTTGTTTTAGTTGTTATCACAAAAAAACCATTGGCATTTTCATTACCAGCCGAAAGTTATATCACCTATTCGCAAGAAGTTGAGACTTTTAAAGAATATCTACGTGAGTTTGATGAATCGAAAGAACAGTTAAAAGTTACGACTAAGAAAACTAACGAAGTCTATTTTGTGATTATCGGTGAAGCTCAAAGTAAATTTCACATGTCCCAATATGGTTATGTTCGACCAACAACCCCGCGTCTTGATAGTCTTACCCATCAAAAAAACACGATAGTATTAAATAATGCGGTTTCACCACATACGCACACTGCAATGTCACTATCTGCAGCGCTAACTCTAGCTAACCAATTCAATGATCTGGATTATCAAAAAAGCCCATCAATCATAAATGTATTAAACACAGCAGGAATACAAACTCATTGGGTCAGCAACCAACTTAAATATGGGATTTGGGACAACCCCGTATCAGCAATAGCCGAACAGTGTAAACATCAAACCTTCATCAACTTACATATTGGAGAAAGCACCGAAACCAATAATTTTGATGGGGCTTTACTGGATGTAATCAAAGGAAAGCTGAAGAAACTGGATGAGGGGTGTCATGTGTATTTTATTCACTTAATGGGCAATCACACAGAATACAAAAAAAGATACCCCAAAGAATTTGTTCTTTTTGATAACGACAACTTCAAATCACTTTTCGGCAACTTAAATCCCTATAAAATTGACACTTATGACAATAGCATGATTTACAATGATCATGTAGTTGCGGAGATAATTGAATTGTTAGATAGTATTGAGGTTGATGAAAAGGCTATGTTCTATTTTGCTGACCATGCCGAAGATTTAATCGAAAAACATGGACATAGCAGTTCGCTTTTTAACTTCAGAATGATTCATATTCCAAGCTATTTTTGGTTCAGTAATGCCTACATGAATGCCCATCCTGATCGCTTAGCTGGACTGAATAACAACACATCTAAAACATTTACCAATGACCTTGCCTATGAAGCAATTCTCGGTATGACAGGAGTTACCACCAAAGCATCCAGCGCTGAGAATTTCAACATCTTTAGCAGCGCCTATCAACTTCAAGATTCAAGCATCAAAATATTGAATCGCATCAACTACACTGATTCTGAGCACACTTTATACCATGAGGTAAAAAATTTGAAGGAATTAGCCCTTGATAGTTCTATTGACTTCAATGTTTTTCCGCACCGCGTCAACACTAGAGGTATGCTTTATGAGATGGTTGCGAAAGGATTCAAAGGCATAGAGTGTGATTTGGTATTCAATGACACCGTATTTGAAGTTGGACATGGCGGTATTGAATACATGAGTGGAAATTCGCTGGAAGACTACTTTTCAAGTTCTGTAGGTGATTCACTGGACTTTATCTGGCTAGACCTTAAAAACCTTCGAAACGACAATACTCAAATCATCTTGCAAAGGCTTAAATTCCTGGATAAAACCTATGGAATTAAGCAGAGAGTGCTAGTGGAAAGCGATACAAAATCAACAGCCTTCGCTAAGTTTAGCGAAGCCGGATTCAACACAAGCTATTACTTACCTACAGATATAGCTCAAGAAAGCAGCAGCATAAAGCTCCGCGCACATGCTATAGAAATAGCCAAGCAAATCAAACTTCAAAAGGTACATTCGATCTCGTTTGACGCGTCACTTTACCCATGGGTTAAGCAGTATTTGGCTCCTCTTATTTCTGAACACCTTCAGTGGCACACATGGAAATTGGACTTAGCATTGGAGAAAACAGAATTCATTGATCAGATGCATGCTGCGCCTTTTGTTTCTGATCCACGCCTCAACACGGTTCTTATTCGCGTTCACTCTCCATACTTCCTTTAATCAAACCTAAACCCTTTATTTTAAGATATATAGAAAATAAAATTTAATAAAAAATAAGGCATAAAAAAACCGGCCCGGGAGGGCCGGCTAGCGATCTAAATCGCCATGCTACGGATTGAGGATTATGTAGAAACCTATTTGGTTTTCTTATCTGTTTCGATAGATCGAATATACAACAACATTTCACCCAGCAGCAAGCAATATTAATTTATTGTTGTGAATGGGTTTATTTTGTAGGTGAACGTACATTATTTCAATCTTAACTGCACTTCTTCACGGTATGAACGAGAGATGGGAATGGTCTCTTTGCCTATTTCCAAACTATTTCTTGAAATAGAAACAATGTGAGATCGATTTACGGCATAAGATCGATGCACTCTAATGAACCGATCTTTGGGTAAATCTTTTATAAAAGCAGAAAGAGATTGCCGCGTGAGGTATCGTTTATTAACTGTTTGAATTTCGATGTAAATATTGTCGGCTTTCAAATACATCACATCTTCCATTTTCACCAGAATATTTCGATGACCATCCTTAATGGTGATCATTTCTGCATCAGCACCACTGGCATGCATGAGTGACATTTCGATGGCTGTAAACAACTCATCTTCAGTAAATGGCTTTATCACATAAGCTCCGGGCTTTGTTTTCTTTGCTTCCTCAAGGGTTCTCCTATCTGAATAGGAAGTCAAAAACATAAATGGAATCTCTTTGCGTTGAGCGATCTTCGCTAGATCTACCCCTTCCATACCATTCTTCAGGTTGATATCGAAAATAGCAAAATCGACCGCTTCATTTTGAAGTACTTCTTTGGCATGTGATTCATTGTAGGATACGAATGGTACATGATGACCAATGTCTTCCAGCATTACCCTTATCATTTCAGCGATAAAGGTTTCGTCTTCTACAACCAATACCTTCAATGGTTTCTTATTGCTCATGCCATTCATGGTGGTTTAATGGATTGCTCATCACAATTTTAAGTTTTTTTTGATCCATGAGAGCTGTCCAATCGTACTATTATCGAAATCAGTTTGAAAACCTTGCTGTTCTTCCTTTGATTTTAAAGCACTAAATACGGACTTTGCTACCTGTTTGCCCAGTTCCACTCCCCATTGATCAAAGCTGTATATATTCCAAATCAGCCCTTGAATGAACACTTTGTGCTCGTATATGGCGATCAACCTGCCAAGATTATAAGGATTGAGCTCATCAAAGAGCAATGTATTGGACGGTTTATTTCCTTGAAACATTTGAAATGGTATCAAGTTTTTACGATTTCTCTGTGTTGCTGTCTTCTCTTTCTCTTTGGTTCTCCCTGTCGATAGTGCACGGGTTTGGGCGATGGAGTTGGAAAGTAACTTTAAATGCTGATCAATGGACGAATGATCCGGGGAGGCGAACATAATGAAATCGCACGGGATCAATTTTGTGCCTTGATGAAGTAGCTGATAAAACGCATGTTGGCCATTTGTACCCGCCTGTCCCCAGACAATAGGACCGGTAGAATATCCGATGGAGTTTCCATTTCGATCTACGTTTTTGCCGTTGCTTTCCATATCCAACTGCTGAAGAAAGGCCGGGAGCAAGTGCAGGTTTTGGGCATAAGGCAGAACAGCGATAGACTCTGCTTTGAAAAAATTGTTGTACCAAATGCCGATTAGTCCCATTTTCCCGGGAATACTCGATGCTCCTTGTTCCCTGACATGTTGATCAATTTCATACGCACCATCAAGCATTCGATAAAAATGTTTAGCGCCTATTGCAAGCATTATGGGAAGTCCAATGGCACTCCAAAGCGAATATCGTCCACCAACCCAGTCCCAAAATTTAAATACCATTTGCTGCACTATACCAAATGCTTTTGCCTCTTTATGATTTGTTGTAATGGCAACGAAATGATTACCCACAGCGGCTTCTCCTAATTGATCGACCAACCAATTCCTCGCAACACGAGCGTTGGTCATGGTTTCCTGAGTGGTAAAGGTTTTTGAAGCGATCAATACAAGTGTTGTTCTTGGATCTAGCCTTGCTAAAGCTTGATTGATATGGGAGGCATCAACATTTGAAACAAAGTGAATTCCGAGATGATTTCTATGCGCTGAAAGAGCCTCAACCATCATATGTGGCCCTAATTCTGAACCACCTATTCCAATGCTCAGAATATTTGTGATAGCGTGACCTTCAGCTCCTTTTTGATTCCCACTGATCACATCATTGGAAAAGTGCTCCATCTGATCAAGCACAGCATTAATCCCTGGCATCACATCTTTACCGTTGTGAATAACCGGAACATTGCTTCTGTTTCTCAATGCAAAA
>JBBDRU010000053.1:0-10303 GCA_040905305.1 Salibacteraceae bacterium
TCACGAGAAATCAATTTTCTTTTCTTTTCAAAAACATTGCAACCTATAAAGCGTGAAATGGTTTTTCAAATAGACCTTGGTGTACTGAATCTCAATCATCGCCCTGGTTATGCATATGTTTATAACGCTGAGATTTATGGTTCAGAACACAATGGTTTGCTATGGCTCTTAGAGCCCTACGAATGGTCTTTGAATGGTTGGAGGCTGAGCACAATAATTACGTTTAGTAAAATATGGCAGTCTGGAAACGGCAGCAGCTGGTCATATCTATGGGATGTAATGACAGTTCCAGGTAAGCATGAACCATTGAATATTGCCACACACAAAATCAGGTATAGTTTAATCATCAACAAGCAAAAAAAATGAATTGGTTTTACAAAATAGCTGCAGTGCTGTCTTGTTTTGGACTGCTTTCATGCGAGCAAATCATTTTTGAAGAAAACCAGATGAGTGATGACCCCAAGGTGAACTTTGAATATCTATGGAATGAAATCGATGCCAATTACAGCTATTTTGAGCTGAAAGACCTCAACTGGAATGAAGTCTATGATTATTATTCCAAAAAAATAGACGCCAGAATGAGCGAACAGGAACTTTTCGATGTGCTTGCATCAATGATGGATACGCTTCGCGATGATCATGCCAATTTAATCACGCCATTTGATGTATCAAGGTATAACCTTCCCTTGCGAAAAAACCCAAACTACAGAAAGCGCACCGTTGAAGAGTATTATGTTCCCAACATGAAAATAACGGGTTCCTTTTCTCATGGATACATCAAAGATCATGAAATACCCTATATACGTTATGAAAGTTTCGCAAACCAAATTGATGAAGCATCCTTAGACCACATCATAGATATGTATAGTGGAGACATATTTATGATCCTTGACCTACGTGAAAATGGAGGTGGAAGCCTTGAAAACGTTCCGTTATTGCTAGAGCGGTTTAATATAAACCCTGTACCTTACGCTTACTCCATCACACGAAACGGCCCTAACCATGACGATTTTAGTAACCCTGAGCCCTTATATATCTTAGGAAATAATCCGATTAAATACAAATACCGTTTATTCATTTTGTTGGATCGTGGTTCGTATAGTGCAACTAATTTCCTGGCAGTTTGTGCTAAGTCGATGCACAACGTTTTTTTGGTGGGAGACACCACGGGCGGTGGTGGCGGTTTACCAAATGGAGGTCAGTTACCCAATGGTTGGACGTATCGTTGCAGCGTTTCGCAAGTGCTTGATCTCGATGGAAATAATCATGCTGAAAATGGTGTTCCTCCAGACTTTTTAGCCAAATTCGATTGGAATGACATCACCAAGGATGAGGTAATTGAAAAAGTTATAGAATTGACCTATACGCTATAATAGCAGCCATAAATTCCATTTATCTTTGCAGCCCAATGGAAAAGCAGGAACAACCTAACAATCCGATGCACGGGGTTAAACTCAAGGATGTGGTGATTTTCTTACATGAAGAATATGGATGGGAGGAACTGGGTGACCGTATTCCCATTCGATGCTTTAAAAACAATCCTTCTATAAAATCAAGCCTAACTTTTTTGCGCAGAACACCATGGGCACGAGAAAAAGTAGAGCATCTTTACCTTTGGACGCTTGACCACAAATCACGCGTTGACATTTCGAAATAAGCTCACAAGCTACATTAACTCATTTAGAGCATGAAAAACCAACGAGAAATCCTGGATAAACTAGGTATTGAGACCTTGAATGCTATGCAGATAGAAGCCCAGGCAGCTATTCATGCAAACAAAGAGGTATTGCTGTTATCCCCTACAGGTACAGGAAAAACTTTAGCATTTCTATTACCACTTATATCTTCTCTAAATCATAACATTACTGCTGTTCAAGCCATCATCGTTGTTCCGTCCCGAGAATTAGCTATACAAATAGAACAGGTGATCAGAGAAATGGGCTCTGGTTATAAATGTAACGCCATGTATGGGGGGCAATCGTTTAACAAGGATCGCATCAACCTCAAGCACCCTCCTGCTATTGTGGTTGCAACTCCAGGAAGGTTAGCAGACCACCTACGCAGAAATACTTTTGATACCGAGCATGTAACGCACTTAGTTTTAGATGAATTTGACAAATCACTTGAAATCGGCTTTGAAGACGACATGAGTCAAATATGCGCTATGCTTTCGGAAGTAAAAAAACACATTCTGACATCTGCGACCAATGGTGTTAAAATTCCAATGTTTACTGGCATTTCCAAACCTACTTTAATCAATTACCTCAACGGGCAGGATTCAAAACTGGAAGTCAAAAGAATCACCTCCTCCTCAAAAGATAAGCTCAACACATTAGTTGAAACGCTGAATTCCCTAAAAGGAAAATCTGGCATTGTCTTTTGCAACTATAAAGACAGCATACAACGGGTGAGTGAGGCTTTACATTCCAAAGGACTAAAACATGGTTGCTTTTATGGAGGATTAGAGCAAAACGACCGAGAAAGAGCGCTGATCAAGTTCAGAAATGGAAGTCACCCTATCATCATAGCCACAGACCTTGCAGCCCGGGGACTTGACATTCCTGAAATATCCTTCATCATTCACTATCACCTCCCGCTTAAAGCAGATGAATTCACACATCGAAACGGTCGCACTGCCCGAATGAAAAGCGATGGCACTGCCTATGTGTTGGTTCATACTTCAGAACATCTGCCTCACTATTTGCCACCGATGCAAGAGGCTAACCTAATGGCTGAAGAGCCCGCTATTTCAGAACAATGGAAAACCGTTCTCATATCTGGTGGAAGAAAAGACAAAATTTCAAAAGGAGATATCGCAGGAATGTGTTTTAAAGAAGCTAAACTCAGCAAAGAACAGGTCGGGTTGATTGAGTTAAAGCAAGATTGCGCGTTTGTCGCCATCAGAAGCGATGCGACAGACGATCTTATTTCTCGTGTTGACGGCACAAAGCTAAAAACCAAGAAAGTAAAATTGCGTTTGGTTTAATTTCAGATCAACAATCAAAAATACGCTGACGAGTAAAAAAAAACGCCCCGATAACGGGGCATTTCAGGTTTTCTAAAAGCACATTAGGCTATAACTCCCATCACTTCGGCCATTACTTTCCCAATAGTTGCAGGAGAATCAACCACGTGTAATCCGCATTCTTTCATGATGCGCATTTTGGCTGCTGCAGTATCTTCTTCGCCACCAACAATTGCACCAGCATGACCCATAGTACGTCCTTTTGGGGCAGTTTGTCCGGCAATAAACCCAACAACCGGTTTTTTATTTCCATTGGCTTTAATCCATTTAGATGCCTCAGCTTCAAGGTTCCCTCCAATTTCACCGATCATAACGATTCCTTCCGTTTCTGGATCGTTCATAAATAGTTCAACGGCTTGTTTAGTGGTTGTTCCGATTATGGGGTCACCACCGATTCCAATGGCTGTAGAAATACCCATTCCGGCTTTCACTACCTGGTCGGCTGCTTCATAAGTAAGAGTTCCTGACTTTGAAACGATTCCGATATTTCCTTTTTTGAAAACAAAACCCGGCATAATGCCCACTTTGGCCTCCCCTGGTGTGATTATTCCTGGACAATTTGGACCAATGAGGGTGCAATCTTTGTCAGAAATATACTCCTTCACCTTTACCATATCGTTTACAGGAATACCTTCAGTAATGGTTACAATTACTTTTATTCCCGCTTCTGCTGCCTCCATAATAGCATCTGCTGCAAATGCAGGTGGAACAAAAATGATGGATACATCTGCCTGCGTTTCTTTAACGGCATCGGCCACGGTATTGAACACTGGTCTGTCGAGGTGTGATTGTCCGCCCTTATTTGGGGTTACACCGCCAACAACGTTGGTTCCATATTCAATCATCTGACTGGCGTGAAATGTTCCTTCACTTCCGGTGAATCCCTGAACAATCACCTTTGAATGTTTATTGACTAATACGCTCATATTTTTTACTCTTACTTGGAGGCCTCAAATGTAAAGCTTGAAATCTGATTTGAAACAAAAAAGCCGAGCATTTCTGCTCGGCTTTTAAATTGCAGGTAGTTTTCTTACTGTTTAATGAAAGATCTCTTGATGGACATTTCATCAGAATTTACAGATAAATTATAAAATCCTGGCGCCAAGCTGTTAACATCGAGATCAACTGCCTGACCAGGAAAAATGCTCTGAACATTTCTACTAAGAACAGTTTTTCCATGAACATCAGTAACTATCAGATGAACATCACTCAAGTCATTCTGAGCATTCAGCATAATTGATAAAACATCTCTTGTTGGATTTGGATAGAGTGCAATAAAACTGGCGCCTGACGCTTCTTCAATCCCGTTAGGCCAAATCTCAACATAGACAGTATCTGAGTTTACGCAGCCCAACGAATTGGCAACTTCGACCCAATAATTTCCAGTCTCAGTAGCCAAAATAGAAGAAGTTGTTTCTTCTGTGCTCCAGAGATAAGACGCATGGTTGCCTGCTGTGAGGGTTACACCAATTCCTGTAGTGCTGAGAACATTTGAACCAAGATCAACATTTGGTGCAGGATTTTCAGAGAGCACATTTACAGTTTGCACTGATTGACATCCGGACGAATCTTCAACAACGACTTGATATGTTCCTGCTATAAGATCGGTGGCAGTTTGAGTCAATTGTCCATCACTCCATGTATAAGCATAAGGCACTCGACCACCTGTTACAGAAACAGATGCTGACCCAGTTGAATCACTGGGACATTCTGGGGATGTAACATTATTGATTGACGTAAGCAGCAACTCCGGCTCTTCGATCACAAGACCATTCACGCTGTCCACACAGCCTATATTGTCTGTAGCCGTGACGCTGTAGGTACCTGAGGGTAAATTCGAGATATTCCCAGACATCATCCCGTTGCTCCACAAATAGGTCACAGTCTGTATCCCACCAGTGTCGTTGGCCATAATTTCTCCGTCATCAAAGCCGAAACAACTAATATCAAATACTTCTGGATTAAGACTTAGCGAAGAAATAGGATTGTCGATCAACACTGTATCATAAGCTTCACAACCATTGGCATCAGTGATAGTAACTATGTGTGCTCCTGGTGTTAGCATTGAATTCAATGTATCAGTGACACCATCCGGCCATAGATAGCTCAAACCACCTTGTGGAGAGCAGAAACTAACGAAAGTTCCTTCTGAAGACCACGCTGAACCATTTCTGCCCGGGTAAACATAAGCTTCAGTTCCAAATTGATTTTCGATACCCTGTGTTGCAGGAGATGCATTGTTTACATCAATGGTGTGAATCTCAATGCAGTTTGATGTTTCAAACAATTTTGCCTGAACAGTAACTGAAGGAGTGGAGCCACAGCAAAATGGAATTCCTGTAAAATTGACAATCAAAGTTCTGAAAGGAGCAGTACCCAATGTGTAGTAACTAATTGTTCCACCACCTGGTGGATATAAATCATCCCAACAAAGGGCAATCATATTATTCGGCTCAAAAGCACTATTCTCAGGAATGACTTCACCTCCACAACACCCGTTGTCCGCTCCTGGACCATTAAAAGAAATAAATCCATTTGACGAGATATTGAATGTACTATGCGTGTCTCCAAAAAACACAAAATCAAACCCTATATCTAAATCTCCCGATACCTGATCATCGCCAAGAGTTACTGTAGTTCCAGTTTGCAATGTATCGGGATTAAATTTACTAGTCGTAGTATCAACCAAATAATTTTCGGTTATTGGGGTACCACCAGTGGCCACCACTTTTGCAGTTCCTAAATCATAGGAACAAGCAATCTGACCTAAGATCGTTTGATTGGGTATAATCTCCTGTACATCAAATACGAACGTCTCAGAAGCTGTATTGCCATTATCATCCGTTATGGTAACGGTATATGTACCTTCTCCAAGCCCGGTTAGGTTAGCCGATGTAGATCCATTAGACCATGCATAGCTGAAAGGCTCTTGTCCGAATATACCATCAACACTAATAAAACCATTGGTATCGGAAGGACATAACGGAGATTGAGCGGTTGACAGAACTGAAAAAGACGTGTCAGAAACGGTGAAATCATCTACAGCCATATCACTGGTGAAGCTTGATCCTGTATTACCTCGTATGCGAAAACGAACGTTACTCAACCCCCCAAGCTCAATCAAACTAACAAGTTGTTCCTGCCAAACATCTTGATCATCTGTCCATGAAGGAATGTAATCATTGATCCATGAACCGTTTGTATCAATGTCAAAATGCATCGTCCCCATTGTGGCACCATACATATGATACCAAAAGCGAACATAGGGAATAGGATTGCCGGAAAAATCAAAATACGGTGAAACAAGGTTACCCGTATTAAAAGTACAGCCCGAAGTCTCCAAATAAAGATAGATGCCTGAACTGGTGCCAGGATTATGATCTATTGAAGGGCCAGTACTACCTGAAGTGGTTCCAGCAACATCGGCAAGCCAATCTTGATCATCCCCAGTATCGTTGGTGAAATCACCTGTTAAGGCACATGTTGAAGAACAAAAAGTACCGCAAGTACCCTGTGTCTCAAAGTCCTCAGTCCAAGGAAAAGTGGATATCTGGTTAAATCCCGTGTATCCAAGACTGAGTAGAATCGAAATAGAAAGTATTCTTTTAATCATAAAATGTGTTTAAATAAATTTTAATTTAACTCTATAACCGTTTAGACGATTAAAAGAGTTTATCGTTAGTACTAAAGTAACTTTTTCTTCGACAAAATTATAGTTTAGGTAAATCGCTGTTCTGATTAATTTGATTCTTTAACAAAGAAGCCCTACTTGAATCCGCTTGCTTTAAAAAATTGATCCATTTTATCGTTTGGTTCTTTGTCATTACCTTCATTTGGCAGCACCGAGTACCATACCTTTGGTGCGTGATTTCAATTAAAACAATCGTGGCAATTTCTACTCCGCAGGGCGAAGGTGCTATTGGGGTAATTCGACTTACAGGGAATGAGGCGATTGCCATAACGGCATTGCACACGAACAGTTCCATCTTGAGTGCTGCGGCCAATACGGTTCACTTCAAGCGTTTTAAGACAGATGCAGGCGTTTTAGACGAAGTGGTTGTCACCATTTTTAAGGCTCCAAAATCCTATACAGGTGAAGACGTTGTTGAACTTTCATTTCATGGATCTTCATATATACTTAATCGAGCGTTGGACGCTTTAATTGAATCGGGTGCGCAACTTGCGCAACCGGGAGAGTTTACCCAAAGGGCTTTTTTAAACGGCAAACTTGATCTGAGTCAGGCCGAAGCCGTTGCAGATCTTATTGCCTCTGAGTCTGAAGCTGAGCACAGATTAGCAATGTACCAAATGCGCGGTGGGTTTTCCTCCGAAATCGCCAAACTGCGCGAAGAACTCATAAACTTCGCCAGCCTTATTGAATTAGAGCTTGACTTCTCTGAAGAAGATGTGGAGTTTGCTAATCGTGATGAATTGGAATCACTCATTGGTAAAATCCAGCAATACATCGGTAGGTTAATCGACTCATTTAAATTTGGCAACGCAATTAAAAACGGAGTACCGGTTGCTATAATCGGTAAACCCAATGCCGGTAAATCAACCCTACTTAATCGTCTGCTGAATGACGACAGAGCTATCGTGTCTGAAATTGCAGGAACCACGCGTGACGCGATAGAGGATATTGCAGTGATCAAGGGCATCCGATACCGCTTTATTGATACCGCAGGTATTCGCGAAACAAAAGACAGCATTGAAGCCATTGGAGTGAAAAAGAGTCTGGAAAAAATGAAAAGTGCAGCCATTGTTCTGTACCTATTTGATGTGAATGAAAGCAGGCAAGAGCACAAATCATCGATCCAAACTTTACTTACAAAACTCGAATTACCCGCCTCAAACCTGATTGCTGTTGGAAATAAAACCGATTTATCCAATTCAGCAAACCAAGCGCCCATGCTTGAAGATATGGAAGAGGTGTACCTCTCGGCCAAAACAGGAGAAGGATTTGATGCCTTGCTAAGCGCGATCGACAATAAAATGACTTTCAATGACAGCAACAAAGGCGATGTAGTAGTGACAAACGCCCGTCACTTGCAAGCACTAAAGGCCACGCAGCAATCGCTGAATCAATCTTTGACTGCGCTAAAAACAGGAATTTCCGGGGATTTGGTAGCTGCTGATATTCGGCAGGCATTGCATCATTTAGGATCCATCACAGGTGAAATATCCACCGATGATTTACTCGGTAATATTTTCGGGAAGTTTTGTATTGGAAAGTAAACTCCCATCGCCATCCGTAATCTTCCAAAAAATTAGCGACCATTGCAGAGCAGTCGTCATGAGAGATAAACTCAAAGCATTCATCAAGCAAAATTTCGGACTATTGGGGTTTGGAGTGCTGCTTTCTTACTTCTCGGGTTTTGGTCAAACGTTTTTGCTTTCGCTTTATGTTCCCAGCATTGAGGCGTTATTGTCCATCAGCAATACACAATTCGGAACCATTTATGCCACTGCTACCATAGGAAGCGCGCTCACGCTTCCCTGGCTTGGAGGCTATTTTGACAAAGCTCCTTTAAAACCTTATACAATCATGGTTGTCTTTGGTTTGTGTGCTTCCCTCCTGCTCTTGTCCTTTGCTACAAACATTGTTTTGGTGGTCATCGCTTTTTTTGGATTACGGTTGTTCGGGCAAGGTCTAATGAGTCATATTTCCATCGCAAGTATGGCACGTTATTTCTCAAAAGCCCGTGGTAAAGCTATCAGTATTTCCGGAATCGGTCATCCTGCAGGTGAAGCTTCATTGCCGTTGATCATCACCTTGCTTATAGCCGCCTTTGGCTGGCAATCTTCGCTTCAGGTTTCAGCAGCAATATGCTTATTAGTGGTTGCTCCATTAGCGCTTCTTCTTTTGCAGTTATCAAAAAGCAGGATCAACACCTACCATCAGCATGCTGTATCACTAGCCGGTAATGCTAAGAAGATCAACACACTGAAATTCATTTCAGAGAGACGTTTTTGGATCATAGCACCTGTTGTGTTTATTCTTGGGTTTACCAATACAGCCATCTTCTTTTTTCAATTAAAACTCGGTGCTGAAAGAGGATGGAGTGCTGAATGGGTAGCTTTATCTGTGTCTGCATTTGCCATTGCTGGTGCTATTGGCTTGATCGTTAGCGGGCCGCTGGTCGATCGGTTTTCAGGTAAAAAACTCTTTCCCTATTATTTGCTTCCATATTTGGCTGGTGTGTTGTTGCTTATGTCTTTTAGCCACGCTATTGTTTATCCTGTAGCACTGGCCTTGTTAGGATTGGGTAATGGACTGGGTAGCACCATCAAAAATGCAATGCTTGCGGAATTATATGGTACAGAAGTAATTGGAAGAATACGAAGTTTATTTACCACCATTATGGTTTTGAGCACTGCGCTGGGTCCCATTTCATTTGGGATTCTACTGGATTTAAACTGGAATTTTTCGATGATTTTTGGCCTGACTTCAACGATTATTCTCTTGGTAAGTGTAAATGCGTTAAGGAAACCATAATTGCAAAAATCGGGACTCCACTTTGCAACACCCTTCTCTCATTATTTTATCTACATCGAGCTTTTCATTGAATCTGGAAGCTCATCAAATTAGCATCGATCAAATGTCTTTTTTTGCAAAGGTTCTCAAATAATCATACTTAAGACTCATTTAAAACACACCCTCAGCCATGAGCACAATCCAGGCACTGATTTTAGGCATCATCCAAGGTTTAACCGAGTTTTTACCGGTGAGCAGCAGCGGACATTTAGAACTTGGAAAAGAGATTTTTGACCTGCACTTGATGGGTTCTGATAGTTTAACGTTTGATGTGATGGTGCATGCTGGCACTGCATTAAGCACCATTTTGGTTTTCAGAAAGGATATTCTTAGCATCCTTCAGGGTATGCTAACATTTAAATGGAATGATGAGTGGAAATTCGCCATGATGGTTGTCGTTTCAATGATTCCAGCGGCTTCTGTTGGCCTGTTTTTTCAGGATGAACTCGAAACGCTTTTTCAAGGTCAGGTTTTACTTGTTGGTGCCATGTTGATCATAACCGGTTTATTGCTATTTTTAGCAGACCGCGCTAAAAACACGCATAAATCGGTTGGTTTTCCAGAGGCGATTATGATTGGTATAGCACAATCCATTGCCATTTTGCCGGGAATTTCACGAGCCGGATCTACTATTTCTACTTCAGTGCTATTAGGCATCGATCGCGATAAAGCTGCACGGTTTTCGTTTCTAATGGTTCTGCCGCTCATCATCGGAAAATCATTGCTTGACGTCAAATCCATAT
>JBBDRU010000054.1:0-10233 GCA_040905305.1 Salibacteraceae bacterium
ATGTTACAGTCGTGCGGTGATAGCGGTAAAAAACCGGATTCTAAAAATACTGATACTACTGCCGTTGAAAGTAATAAGGATGAGTTTCAATACTTGGCAGAGCAGTTTGCAGACATAAAAATAATTCGTTATCAAATCCCCGGTTGGGATAACCTCAGTGCGAAACAAAAGGAATATGTTTATTATCTATATGAAGCTGGCTTGAGTGGCCGCGATATCATTTGGGATCAAAACTATCGCCACAACATCGAGATAAGAAAGGCATTAGAAAGTATAATTGAGGAATACGATGGCGATAAAAACTCGTCAGAATGGGAAGCATTTATGACTTATGCTAAGCGGGTGTTTTTTTCCAATGGTATTCATCACCATTACAGCATGGCGAAAATAAGCCCTGAATTTACTAAAGAATACCTAAGCAATTTGCTTAAAACTGCTGATGTTCAGTTAAGTGCTGAGGCGATGAAAGCGATTTTCGATCCAAATTTTGATGCTAAGAAAGTGAATCTGGATCCTGACAAGGGTTTAGTTAAAGGCTCAGCAGTAAACTTTTACAGTCCAAACATGACCGAAAAGGATGTAGATGCATACTACGCTAAAATCATGGATAAGACTGATGATGAACCCATTTCATACGGATTAAACAGCCGATTGGTAAAGCTGGAAGATGGCTCCATAGAAGAGCAGGTTTACAAAAGCGGTGGACTTTATGGTTCTGCGGTAGATAAAGTTGCTTATTGGCTGGAGAAGGCTGCCGGAGTCGCAGAAAATCAGGCGCAAGCCGATGCATTGAGTTTGTTGGTTGAATACCTTAAGACAGGTGATCTTGAAACCTGGGACGAGTATAATATTGCATGGGTTGGAGCTACAGAAGGCGATATAGATTATATACAAGGTTTTGTGGAAGTTTACAATGACCCGAAAGGATACACCGGCTCTTATGAAAGTATAGTTCAAATCAAGGATTTTGAGGCTTCTGAAAGAATGAAAGTTTTGATGGATAATGTTCAGTGGTTTGAAGATAATTCATCCATTATGGATGAACACAAAAAAGAAAGTGTGGTTGGTGTGACCTACAAGGTTGTAAATGTTGCTGGTGAAGCGGGTGATGCCTCTCCGTCAACGCCTATCGGAGTGAACCTTCCAAATGCAAACTGGATTCGGGCTAAGCATGGCTCAAAATCAGTGAGCTTAGGCAATATTGTTCACGCTTACGATAAATCTGCTTCCGATGGGTTTTCAGAAGAGTTCATTCGCACTGAAGAGCTTAGGGCTCGAAGCAAGGAACACGGAACGCTGGCTGGAAAACTACATACAGCATTGCATGAAGTGGTCGGCCACGCATCAGGAAAACTGAATAAAGATGTTGGAACACCAAAGGAAACATTGAAAAGTTATGCTTCAACTCTGGAAGAGGGCAGGGCAGATTTGGTCGCGCTGTATTTCATTTTAGATCAAAAGCTGGTTGAAATGGGGTTGATTCCATCCCTTGAAGTTGGAAAGGCTGAATACGATTCTTATATCCGCAATGGCATGATGCTTCAATTAAGACGCGTTGAACCGGGAGAGAGCATTGAAGAGTCACACATGAGAAATCGCCAGCTGGTTGCATCGTGGGCTTACGAGAAGGGACTGGCTGACAATGTGATCGAGAGGAAAGTTATGGACGGTAAAACGTATTTTGAAGTAAATGACTATGAAAAACTTCGTGTCATTTTTGGTGAATTGCTGAGAGAGATACAGCGCATTAAGAGTGAGGGGGATTACGAAGCAGGTCGAGCCCTGGTTGAAAATTATGGCGTTCAGGTAGATGCTGAACTCCATCAGGAAGTGCTTGATAGAGCCGAGAAGTTGAACAGTGCCCCTTATGGCGGGTTTATCAACCCTAAACTAGTTCCGGTGATGGAAGGCGAGAAAATTATTGATGTGAAAGTGGAATACCCTGATAATTTTCTTGATCAAATGCTTGAATACGGTAATAACTACTCTTATTTGGGTGCAGGAAACTAATTCCATTGCTAGAGCATAAAAAAAGCGATCCTCGGGTCGCTTTTTTTTTTGATCCTTTTTAGTAGTGAATAGTAATGATTCCCGTGGTTTCAAGCGGTCCGGTTGGGTGTTCGTTAAATTGAGCGCCTTGACAAGCAAACTGAGCCTTGGTGAGTAAATACTCATCGCTGGTTGTGCTTCCCGTTACGCCAGACTTTGCCTTTAATACAGTTCCAGCCCTGTTCACCATAACTTCAACGACCACGGTTCCTTTTTTTTGTGTAGCATTAGACAGACGCGGAGCTTTTGTCATGACGCGGTCTTTGATGACGTATTCCACTACGTAGTTTCCATCAGCACTTTTCATTTTTTGCATAGGAGTGTTGTCCATCAACTTTCCATCATAGGGGACATATTCATCAAAAAAGATGGAAGAAACATCGCGCAACATGATGTCTTTAAGCTCGCGGTTAACCGATACCGTTAGCACATCTTCGTTGAGCGCCATCACCACGCCCTTTATTTTTTCTCCGGTTTTTAAAACTACGCTGTGTTGCCCTAAAGCCCACGCAGCAGTAAACAAAAGGGGAAGACACATCAATAACGACTTTTTCATAAGAGCAGCATTATGGCAGCTAACATCTGAAAACATTGCATTTAACAGACATGGGTTAAGGTTTATCTAACAACGATTGATTGTGGAAAACCTTTTCTGTTTTTAAGTGGGTTCTTTGGGTGTTCATTCATCGCTCATTCTCCGCTCTCGCTTTCACACTCACACGTACTCTGATTCAATCGCGGTGTGAAACGCATTATTTCTTTGGTTTATTATTCAACTTTGGCTTGACCCAAAGTTGAGCAAAGGTCAAGAAGCCTTCAAGGCAATTGTGGTCAAAAACGATTTTTGAATGAGATTGAAAAAAATCCCATGACCACACCGCGGTTGATGCTTTTTGGTGCCATTAAGCTTAGGTTTTTTGGGGTGAGCAGATTCTGTGTCTCCTTGTAGGTTGCCTGCCAATTTTTCTTACCTCAAAGCATCCCCGCTATTGCTGCTAAGGCTTCGGAAACTTCCAATGGACATTGTTGCAAGATTTTAAGTCTTGGAAGTGTTAATTATTGGGATTTCCCTTGTTTCTGCACTTTCTCTGATATTTGGCGGTAGTCAGCCTTGTCACGCTGGGGGTGTTTCCCATCTCTCTGCTCTCGCTTTCACACTCACACTGTTCTAGTCCCAGTCGTTCTCCCGGCCCGTCCGCAGGCGGGGATACGATCGGTGCCCGTTTTTCAGGCGTAACCCTTTTCGAACGATAACATGAACGGACAGCGCAGTCTCTTCTTTTTGATCCCCGCTAAACATTTCTGTCCTCCTATGCTACAATTAGCTCATTAAAAATGAAACGCCACCAAAAAGGTGCTAAATGGCGCTACTCGTGTGTTAATGCCTGCCGATCGTGTGACTGTTTTAATCGGTTGGTTGGTCTGCCAATCAAGATATTCGCTGGTATATTCATTTTGGCGGTATGAAAAATCAATCCGTGTGTCCAACAGCAAAGAGATTTTTGGACTGATGAAAAATTGAATGCCCAGATTGGGATTCACCCCGAAGGTGGTTGACTCTGATTTGTCAAGGTTTTGCTGATAATTGTATTCATAGCCATAAGCCCCAAAAGAAGCATCGCAGCCTAAAATAGGCATGAATCTTCCAAGTGGAACATGGTATTGATATCCGGCACGAACAATAACCCCATATTCTGTATCGTATTGGCTAAATCCTTGTCCGCCACCACTTGAACTTTCGTTGTAAGATCCTCCGGCAAGCACGCGGATGGCTCCATTTTTCAGGTAATACTTATAATTAAAACCTGGTACAGCCCAAATTTGCTGACGAATATCGCCAGCACCGACTATCCCAAAACTCAATTCATTTTTAAACTGCCTAAACCGCGAAGGGTCATTCTCATCTTGTTCTACTTGTGCATTTGCAGCAGGGCTTTGCGCTAGCAAGGCTAATAATACAGTCACAATGGTAAGTGTGGTTTTCATAATGTGAAGTTAGCTAAAGTTTGAATTTGAAAACGCTTTTTGTAAGTAATTATTTCAATTGTTGTTTTCATTTGCATTGTCTTTTTTAAGACGTTAAATATATCCTATGTGCAAGCAGTTGGCGTTCGGCTTTATCATGATTTTGATCACTTTTTTTTCATGTATGAAAAAAGTGGACCATCATGACCTCATAGAGGTATCGGATATGCCTGATCGCTACGTGTTGAGCAATGCCAATGTGTTTAGCGGTAGGGATAGCTTATGGTTCTATCATCATGATATCATAGTTGAAAATGGGATGATTCGTGATGTAAAACCACATGACTCAATTCTGATTGAAGATTATAAGAGCATTGATGTTACTAATAAATTTGTAATTCCCGGGCTGATTGATGCCAATGTGTATTTACTCGTCAGCGGTGCCGTGCCATGGGAGAAACGCAAGGCTTCCATAGACGTCAACCTACAAGCTTATCTTTATATGGGCATCACCACCGTTTATGACATGGGCGGTGACGCAGATCGTCTCGAACAAATCAGTCAGAGTATTGAACAAGGCGAGCGCATCGGACCGAGGATTTATCACGGTCATTATCCTGTATCCATAACCGAAAGCCATCCTTTTCCGATGGCTCGTTTGTATGTTCCAAAGTGGTTTCAACGATCATTCGAAAAAAAGTATCCCGTTATGAAATCAGAAAAAGATGCCCTGGACATCGCGAAGGGATTTCTCGATTTAAAAGTGGATTATATGACAGTTGTTTGCGATGAATTGCCAAGCCACACGCCTTCCATGCCAGCGTCTTTTTTGACCGCTTTGACCAAAACATCACATGATCGAATTATGAAAGTTTTTGCTCATGTAGGGAGCGCTCAAAACGCTATGACTGCGTTGAATGCTGGAGTTGATGTGTTGGTGCAAGGCATCGTAAGGGATTCTCTTACCGATGAACAAATCGATGCGATTATCGCAGCGGAGGTTCCCATTATCTGGACGCTTGCCCCGGTTATAAACCGATACTTGGCGATGAATGACGAGTATGTGCCTTCCTTTACAGACCGAGTATTGATTCCCGAAGAGATTATCGCTCCAATGGAACATGGCTTTTTGGAGAATTCAAAATCTTATGATGTGTTGAAAGCATATTTGGCAGATATCAAGACAGGTAAAAAGCATTGGATCAGTAATTTAAAACGCTTTTATCAGCGAGGTGGTGAAGTACTTATCGGAAGTGGAAGCAATGCTCTGGGAGCTTATGCAGGCGCAACGTATTTGCAAGAATTGAAACTGCTACAAGAAATGGGTATTTCAACCAAAGAATTACTGTTGGCTGCCACATCAGGAAATACTCGGTTGATTAACGGCAACACACCTTACGGGTTTTTAATTCCACACCGAGTGGCAGAAATGGTCGTGTTGAACAGCGATCCAATGGTTGATATTAGTGCCATTGACGATCAGGCTTTTCTGATAAAAGGCAAACAGCGGATAGATCGAAAAATGTGATGTATCGATTTGTCCATCACTTGCTCAACCATGGATGATCTATCATAGGGTTTGGTTGTTTATGGCTTCCATTGCCCGATTACGTGTAATTTAGAGCTAATTTGTCTTTTTGTGAACATTACATTTGAGGCGATGAAGTTTATCTGCGGTTTCACCTTTCTTTTATCAATGCTTATTGTTTCATGTGGCAAGAAAACCCAAGAAAAAACCTCAGAAAGGGTTTTCTCGGCTGATGCTCCACAAGAAGATCCGGCAACCAATGAGTTGAATACGGTGATCATCGCACAATTAACAACCGTAGATACGACCAATATAAGGACGTCATTTTGTGAAACGACTCCTTGCAAGGCGAAGGCTGTAGTGTTTGCGATCAGCCAAATTGGAAAGGACTTTGATGGCTGGTTTGAAGAGCAAGATACCATTACACTGTATTTCCAATATGGTTTCCAACCCAGTGAAGATCAATTTACTGAACTATATCCGCCTTTGATGGGTTTAAAAAAAGGGAATAGTTTTCAGGCAGAATTGAAACAATCAGTCGCTGATGGAGGTAGTTTTCACGTCAGTACTTACAAGAAATTGAATTAGAGATGAGAAGGATTACATTATTAATAGGAGCATCGTTAATGCTTGCAGTGGCTGCGGCCTTTTTGATGAATACTAAGGATGAAATGGTTCACAGAAGGGTGAAGGAGGATGTGGTTCCTTTTGGACGTTGGGAATATCAATTGAACCGTCTTGCCGATCCGCGAACTGGAAAAGTTCCGGAAAACATGTACATGCGTGAGTTGGCATACGCTGCCAATTTGCCAAAAGCGATGAACAGGCGGGATACCTTCTCCGTAAATTTTGAGAGTATCGGGCCGTACAATGTGGGCGGGAGAACTCGCGCTTTTGACATAGATTGGAACAATCCAAACGTTTATTTAGCCGGAGGTGTTTCTGGTGGAATGTGGCGATCAATCGATGCAGGTGCAAATTGGGTCAAAGTAACCGATGCTGATGCACACCAGGCAGTTTCATGTATTGTTCAGGATCGGAGGCCCGGAAAATCAAACATTTGGTATTACGGTTCGGGCGAAACAGTGGGCAACTCGGCTTCAAAAAGCTTCAGTGCGTTTTATCGGGGCAGCGGCATGTTCAAATCAACTGACAATGGGGAAACATGGCTTCACCTCCAAATCACGGCATCTTTGCCGAATAAAGACTCTCGGTGGGATGCAGTATTTGCCATTGAAACTGACCCTGTTCGTCTCGATAGCGACATTGTTTATGCAGCCATTCAAAATGGAATTCAGCGCAGCAACGATGGCGGTGAAAGTTGGAAACCGGTACTAGCCGCTCAAACCACCACTGACTTTACCGATGTCACCATCACATCATCAGGTGTGCTTTATGCAAGCATATCCAGCAACGGTGGTTCAAACCGCGGAATTTGGCGCTCAGAAGATGGTATTGATTGGGTAGATATAACAGCCAACCAATTTCCCATCAACCACGAGCGTACAATCATACAGTACGCTCCTTCCAATGAAAATGTGGTTTATTTCTTTAGCCATACCCCTGGTGCGGGTTCTGGTGGTGTGAGCTTATGGAAGTATGAGTACATCGATGGAGAAGGAACCGGTTCTGGTGGAAATTGGACTAACCTTTCATCGGGTCTGGCCAGTGCTGATTTTAGCGTTTTTGGTGGATATTGTCAAGTGATGAATGTAAAGCCTGATGATGAAAATATGATTTTTTTGGGAGGAACCAACCTTTATCGATCTACCAACGGATTTACGGATACATTTCAAATCACCAGGATCGGAGGATACAGCATTGATGGCGATACCAATTACACCTACTTCAGAGGACAGGGCATTCATTATCCTGATCAACAAAACCTTTACTTTCATCCGAATGATCCGGATTTTTTAATCAGTACTACAGATGGTGGTGTGCATTTAGCCACGGATTGCACGCTTGATACGATGCAATGGCAATCGTTGAATAACGGATATGTTTCCAGTCAATTTTATGCTATTGGCATTGACCAGGTTACTGAAGGAAGTGAAGTGGTGATTGGTGGGTTGCAAGATCGCGGAACTTTTTGGACCAATGAAGCAGATCCAGAGGTGATGTGGACGCACGTTCGAGGAGCCGATGGTGCCTATTGTGAAATCGAAGACGGTGGTGGAAGGTATTACATCAGTACACAATACGCAAATATTCAGCGCCTCAGTATTGATGAAAATGGTGAACGATCAAATCGAGAAAATATCATGCCGAAACAATTGGGATCGGGTTCTGGACAGGGTTGGTTGTTTGTGCACCCATTCACCCTTGATCGAAACGATAATAACATTATGTATTTACCAAACCGAGGAAATTTGTGGCGAAACGATAACATCACTGCAACAGATTCAGTGCCCTTGTTTAGCGCGTGGCGAAATATTTGTTCTGTTCCCGGAAATATTACCGCCATTTCTTCAAGTGAAGCAGATCTAGGTGTGGTGTATTTCGGAACAAACGGAGGACGTATTTACAGGTTGAATAATGCTCAGGAAGGGTTTAATCTAACACCCACTTCATTAAATGATAGTATTGGTGCTAGCGGCTATACATCTAATATTGCGATTGACCCGAATAACTCAGACCGAGCCATAGCTGTGTTTTCAAATTACAACACCATCAGCATGTATTACACCGAAGACGGTGGCATGGATTGGGAGCCCATCGAGGGAAACCTGCGGGGCACAACGGATGACGGAATTCCCGAAATTTTGTACTACATCGGTGATGGTCCTTCTGTACGTTGGGCTGAAATAGTGCCAATCCCAAATGGGAATTTGTACTTCGTTGGCACGAGTGTTGGCCTGTTTGCGACAGAAGAACTGAATGGCGATAGTACAGTTTGGGTGCAACAAGCACCAAACAGCATTGGCAACGTGGTTGTTGATATGATTCAATACCGCACCAGCGATGGGTTTATGGCGATTGGAACACATGGAAACGGTATATATACTGGAACCATAAATTACATCGAAACTCCTGAAGGGTTAGAAAGAATTACCTATCCGAATGAAGCATTGCGCTGGACGGTTTATCCCAATCCGGCAAATGATGTGTTGCGGGTTAAGTTTGAAATGGAGACAGAGCAAGATGTGCAATTGCATATTTATGACCAGCAAGCACGCCTGGTAAAACAACTACACTTTTATCCAAACAAGGGAGAAACCATAGTAGAAATGGATGTTAGCTCTCTTTCAAAAGGCATTTATTTTGCCAAATTATCTTGCAATGGGATTGCTACTTCAAAAAAAGTAGTTTTGACCCGATGAGTAGCATACAACATCAGGAACTATTGATTCCTTCAGCTTTTGGAAAGTCCATGGCAGCAGATCTGAGCTATACCTTGGGCTGCACAACACTCGCCATTTATGCTCACGGGATCAATGGGTTTAAGGACTGGGGTGGTATGGAGTTAATTGCTGATGAGTTTGCAGCAAACAATTGTGCTTTTCTAAAGTTTAATTTTTCGCACAACGGTACATCATTGGAAGAAGTGTCGGACTTCGTTGACTTGGAGGCTTATGCAAAGGATAATTACAGCATTCGGCAGAGCGATTTAAAACAAGTGTTGAACTATGTTTTGAGCGATGCCCTTCCTATAGAGGTTAAGCGCATTGTATTGATCGGTCATTCAAGAGGTGGAGTGGATACCATGATCTTTGCTGCAAATTCGGGAAGGGTAGATGGATTGGTTACCTGGGCTGCACCAGATAATGCAAACACCCCATGGTCAACCTGGGATGCAAAGCGTCTTAAGCAGTGGAAGAAAACCGGACGCACTTTTCTAAAAAACGGTAGAACCGGGCAAGATATGCCGCTGGATTATCAGTTGTTTGAAGACTTTAGTCAAAATGCGAGCAAATACGATCCAAAACAGATTGCTTCTCAAATTACCATTCCCTGGTTGATTGTGCATGGCGCAGAAGATACAGCCGTATCAGTTGACGAAGCGAAAACGTTAAGTTCTTTACAACCAATGGCCAGATTGGTGATCTTACCTGAAGCCGGGCACACCTTTGACCGCAGCCACCCATTAACAGAACCCGAATTGCCCGCAGCCACGAGGCAGTTGATCACACAGACTCTGGGGTTTATATAGAAGGGTAAGCTTTAATTTTCTACTTTCGATTGATAAACTATGGATTTGATATCAGGCATAGCTAGAACCTACTTGGAGTATTACACCTAACCAATTAAGAAATGAAAGTGAATTTTAGACTATTGACTACTATTGTTTTAGCGGTCATACTGTGTTTGGCTGGGTGCAATTATCGGATCATGAACTTTACGATAATTTCTTCAAAAACCATTGATTGGTCAAAAATAAACACCTATGAAATTGGGCATAAACGCACTATGGGTTTTGACAAAAAATTAATAATCTATGTTATTCCTTTTGGGCTTGCTGATGCGAATTTGGCTTTGGATAGAGCCATTGAAGCTGTTCCTGGCGCTATAGCCTTGGTGGATGGATACTTAATGCGAAGATTTTTTTATATTCCATATATCTATGGCGAAAACACATATATTATTGAAGGAACTCCTCTCATTGATCCTGCTTTGGCAAGCAGCCAAGGTGTGGTTGAATTGCATGATTTTTCATACTGCATTTTAAACAATGCTGGTGATGTCATAGA
>JBBDRU010000055.1:0-1682 GCA_040905305.1 Salibacteraceae bacterium
TGGACTTCTGCGTCATCGATAGATATTGACCCATAACAACGATTTGAATTTGATTACAACTAACTTCGTGGAATGCAATCCGGACTTAGAACTAATATATTGAGCGGTTTACTTTTAGCGGCTCACATTGTTATGTCATTCGCTCTGTTGAAGGCTCAATCCATTGCGGACAATTGGTATTTTGGATTGCAGGCCGGAGTTAGATTTACGGAGGAAGGTCCAGTGGCGCTTATGGACAGCGAGATGATTGCAGGAGAGGGTTGTGCTACCATTTCAAACCCTTCTGGCGAGCTTTTGTTTTATACGGACGGAGATACCGTGTGGAATAGAAATCATTTGCCGATGCCTAATGGCACAGGGTTGTTGGGAAACACGTCCTCCACCCAAAGCGCGGTGATTTGTCCTTTTCCATTATCACCAGATAAATACTTCATATTCACCGTACCTCATCTTGGAGGGCCAGATGGGTTGAGATATTCGATAGTGGACATGACCCTGGATGCCGGTTTTGGAGATATTGACACTTCAAACAAAAATATACTTATCACAACCCCAGTATGCGAAAAGGTAACTGCCGTTGAAAAATGCGACAGGACTGGCTATTGGATTGTTACGCATGATTTTGGAAGCAATGAAATCTACGTTTATGAACTTACATCATCAGGCTTAAACGAAACTCCTGTTGTGAGTAATGGAGAAGTGGAGATAGACTCAACAGTGGGGTTTCAATCTGCTGGATACATGAAAGCTTCTCCTGATGGAAAGATGATTGCCATGTGTCATGAAGCAAAACATTTGGTGGAACTTTTTAAGTTCAATAACCAAACCGGAATGTTAAGTGAACCCATAATAATTGATCCTCCTTTTGTAACCAATAACACAGCTATGCGCCCCTATGGATTGGAGTTTTCACCAAATAGTACGCTTTTGTATGTTAGTCCTAGGTTTTTCTATGAAGGTTACGTTCGCCAGTTTAACTTGGCCGTGTACGACTCGGTCGCCATCAACTCCTCGGAGCACATCCTGAACGATTCCATATCGAGTGGAGCCCTGCAACTAGGGCCTGACGGCCGCATTTACGGTTCCAATCTTTACCATTTAAGCCAAATAACCAATCCAAATGAAATAGGTCTTGCGGCAAATTTGGTGGACAGTGCGATCAGTTTAAATAACCGATGGTCAACAGTTGGACTTCCAAACTTTATCCAATCCATATTTAACAATCCTATTCCAAGAAAAACCATTTGCATTGGCGACTCGGTGTTATTCAACGTAGAAGACTCCTGCGCAGAGGCAATATTGTGGAATTTCGGAGATCCGGGTTCAGGTGCTGCTAACACTTCCACGGCTGCAAACACATGGCATACGTTTTCCGACACGGGTAGGTTTATCGTCACATTGACCATGCAATACGCCAGCGTTTCCGATACGTTCACAAACGAAATAAAAGTATTGAGATCACCTTATGTTGGAGGGTCACCAAACAAGCATTTCATTTGTAATAGTGATTCGATCGTACTCGATGCTGAACAACCCTTTATTTCAGACTATATATGGAGCACCGGAAGCGACAGCTCGGCAATAGCCGTTAGTGATTCGGGAGTTTTTATTTGCACCATTACCAACTTTTGTGGTGAAGCAACCGACTCTTTTTATGTCGATTTCGATACTATTCCCACCAT
>JBBDRU010000056.1:0-10197 GCA_040905305.1 Salibacteraceae bacterium
CCCGGGCAGCCTTCGGCCAGCGTATCCCGGCCCAGGCCGTCATAAAGCTGCAAAGATGCCGGATACCAAAACCCCGTGCGCGCTGAGTGTTTTTTTACGATGAGGGCGGAGGCGCCCCAGGCCGACACATAGTTCAATGTCCGAGTACTAGAACCATGTTTACCAGTTTCACCTAAAACTAAATTTATGCGGTAAGTGTCGCATGGATTAATAGGAATTTTATTTACCGAAAGTGGAACTGTAAAACCGTTAAATGGAAAAGCAGAGTTGGTGTCGGTATTAGAAATTAAAAAACTGTTATTAGACTGAGTTGAGCAGGATAAATTTGAATTATATAGTGGTGGAATGTTACTAATACAAACAGGATCTGAAGTACCCGGAATTAGGGCTATATTTTCTGAGTTAGCAGTGAAAGAACCATTCACGCCATTTCCTGATATAAAAATAGCAACACCATCATTCACCATTTCACAAATGCGGTTAGAAATACTTGGAATTGGTTGAAATAAATATGATTGGGGGTGTTCATCTATTATATCGTGCAATAGCGTATCATATTCATCACTCGCAAAAATAAACTCAAGGTCGAAAAACGTACCTCCCGAAACAAAATCGAAACTCAATATTTGTGGCATGATAGTGTCGATCGTTCCAATACTTGAATTATTAAGGATTGTATATGTATCCATTATAAGGGTACTATAGTGCTGGGGACAGATTTTATTCATACCTATGTTAACAGCATAATTTGGAGGAGCAGTCCATAAAGATGGACCGAAAATATATGAGGATGCAAAAGGTTGCATTCCAGATAATGTTCTACCCGAACCGACTAAAGACATTCCCCATCCCTCGTCAAACCCAAGTAACGCTCCATATCCGCTTAAGAACACGTTGGAAACCGGGTTTAAGTTGGTCAGGTCGTTATTCATTCTAAAATTTGGAGAATATGAATTATTGCAGGAACCACCTACACCATCCTGTGTATAGATGTTACAATTCGCACTATCATTCCACAAGCACCTCAAATTCCATGCATTGAGGGAAGGGTGTCTGATGTAATTAACAATGGTGTCAGAAGAGTTGAATGTGGTGCTGATCGGGGTAACGGTTTGCGCACCTCCAAAAAACGGAAGCCCGCAAATAGCTACCAACGGCAATGAAAAAACAATCCTGACTAACATTTAGTGAATAGACAGCAATTTGTAGGTCAAAGGTTGCCTGTCATTGAAAATTGTTAAGAAATAAACACCGGAAGGCAGTCCATTTAAGTCTATTTGCAATGATCCCTGAGTTTTGCCAAAATGCTCAGGGTTGACAGCCCTTCCATGAACATCAATCAGGCTAATATCTTCTAAAACAGGATCAAGGTCAATTTGATAATGATTTTGAGAAAGTCTTTTTACTTCCGTTGAAATCATTTCGTCATCTTCATTTATCCATATGAGATCCTTGCCTTTTTTCAGGCTTTGATTAGTGTGCTGACTGAGTTTATAAAGTGTGGTTTGATCATAGATATGATACTGAAATCCAAAAAACGTGTGATCGGAGGTTAACCCAGATGAAGCTCCCGTAATTTGAAAAGGGTCATATGCGACACTAGGGGTATATGTAAACCACCCATTATGATTGCCGTCAGGAACAATGCTGTAATCTGAATAAATAGAGGATCCAGACCAATCCAAAGCTTTTCTCAGAATTGTTTGTTCAAAAAATGCCGGGCTATAGGGGTAACATCCTGGATTAACGGTTGATAAATTAGGAGAGTAACCAGGCCAATAAGCCAATTGATCAGCATTCCAAACCACTTCATAGCCGTCTTGATTAACAGCGGTGCAGGGTTCATAATTCACATGGCAATCTATGTTTGCTGAAGAAGCGGGAGATTTCGTATTTACCGTTTTGGTGTGAAATGAACTCGAAGGAATGTCTGCGGTGTAACTATTGATGTTTGTTCCGTATTGATAATCAACACTCAATTCAGGCACAACAATGTTATATTGATGCTGAACAGGAGTTCCTCCCATAAGTAATGGATGGGCTGCGATTCGGGGGCGGTAGAGGTAATCCCTTATGTGATTACCCATAGCCACTGACGCATCGGAATTTAGGTTGTCGACAACATAAAGGTTTGCGCTTGATGGTGTTGCGGCAGTTCTGATTTCATTGACCGTAGCATGATAAACCAATAGATCAACACCATCGGTGCCCACACCTATAAATGTAATGTAAACCGGGTGGTCGCCTGAACTAACCATCGGGTCATCTATGGTTGTGCACGCTATATCAGGGTTGTAAAAATACGTATAGCCAAAATCAAGTGGATCAAGGTCAAAAGGTGTGGTACTCAATCCGCTACTACTGTCATAGGTACGAGCATAAATGTGATTATTTGATTCAAAAGTGTTTTGCTCTTCCCACACCATAGCGATGGTGTCACGAATCGAAACATCGATGTTTGGATTTTTAGCATAGAGCACGTTTTCCGGGATAGCCTCGTTTTGGATTTCTGTGATGCTGTTCTGAACAGGGGGGTCGGTGGCGGTGAATGTTTCAAATATTACTCGGTATTCATCTGTCGAAATACTACCGTTACCTGGGAAGCCACTTCCACCTCCGAAGAAGTCGTAATCAATCGAATAGTATATTGCGAACAGTTCATCTCCTTTTTGTACTACATCTGGATCAAAGACAGTCTGTGGGTCGGTTGGGGTTCCTGTACCCGCTAATTCGGTAGGCGGTGCGGTGGCTGTTGAAGATGCAGCGTCCCAATGTGAAATGGCGGCCTTTAGGTCATAGAAATCATTGCGTTCAAAGTCGGTTACCCAAGTAAGCATTTCATCGCCTCCAACTTCCAGCTTGAATGCGCCCGAATTAGTATAAATTAAATCATAATTTACGGTGTTTCCCATTAGAGCATAAGGAGGCTGAGCGGTGGGCCAGCAACTGGCTGTGCAAGCCTGGTTGAAAGCAAAAAGCGGACTGTCGGGCGTAGTGGGGTAGGTGGCTTGTCCGAATATACGAGGCGAAATGGCCATCATAACACTAATAACAAGAACAGCTTTTAAGCGTAAAAGCCGTAGCAACGATACGCGAAATGCAGTTGAAAAATTTAACGAAGCGCGTTGCGCGCTGATAGCTGATAGCTGATAGCTGATAGCTGATAGCTGATAGCTGAGATTCCTCTTTCCATGATAATAAGTTTTATTGGTTTGGAAGACCAAAGTAATGCATTACAATTAAATATCAAAGGGTTATCTAAGTGCTAGACCTATGAGTGAATAAAACCACGACCTCCGTGCTACCAAATTAATCCAATAAAAAAGGTCTTTCCCTTTCAGAAAAGACCTTGTGTTGTTGCGGGGGCTGGACTCGAACCAGCGACCTTTGGGTTATGAGCCCAACGAGCTACCAACTGCTCCACCCCGCGATTTGAAGTTGCAAAGATAGAAGACATTTCGCACTAATCAAGCATTATGTGTGAAGAAATTGCCTAAAACAGTAGCAATTGTCAAGTGACTCATTTTTTCGCTAAAGGAGCAACTACCATTGTTCATGGTTTCATTGGTGAGAAGCTAAAATTATTTGCAATCAATAATGAATTGCCGTATTTCGCTTTTTATTCAATCATTGACAACGCATAGCATCAGATCATTTTTTAGTCGCCACCCCAAAGAATTGCTTATTTGGGTGCTGGTGGTCACGCTAACCACGCTGAAGATCTATCAAGGCGATCAGTCGTTTTTTGATCACCATTTCGGTGACCACTTTGATGACCAACCCGTGTTGGATTGGATGAAGTGGTTATATCATCACCTGGCCAGCCTCCTGCTGTGGGCGCTGATCCCGTTTTTTGTTATTCGGTTTGTTTTTAAGGAAAAGTTGAGTGCTTATGGCTGGACACTTGGCGATTGGCGCTTTGGCCTGAAAGCAACGATCATCGCTTTTGTGGTGATGATCGTTCCGGTTTATATCTCCAGCTTCAACCCCGAACACAGAGAATGGTATCCACTAACATCACTGGCAACGGCATCTGCGGGTTATTTTGCGCTTTGGGGCTTGAGTTATTTACCGCATTATATCGGGTGGGAGTTTTTTTTCAGGGGCTTTATTGGTGTGGGACTAAAGCCTTTTTATGGTTCCATTGGTGCAACTGGAATTCAAGTGATCATGACCGTGTTGCTTCATCTAAACAAACCGATGGGCGAAACCTGGGGTGCAGCCATAGCCGGAGTTTATCTCGGATGGCTTACCTATCGAACAGGCTCTGTTTGGTGGGCCATTCTATTTCATTTTTACCTTGGAATGCTTAACACATGGATGTGCGCTTAAAGAGTATGTTTAACCAAAAACACCTGCAGCTTTGCGATTTGCCATAACCGGTGCAAGCGGGTTGATCGGAAGAGCATTGACGCTGAAATTGGCCGATCAGGGCCATGATGTGGTGGCGATTTACCGCTCGCAAGTGCCCCCTGCGTTTTTACATCACACCAATATTCATTGCCTGCAAGGAGACGTAATGGACAAGGCTTTTTTAATCAAGGCATTTCAAAATACAGACGGGGTTTTTCATCTTGCAGCCTTCGCAAAACCATGGTCAAAAGACAAGTTGGTTTATTATCGCATAAATGAGCAGGGAACAGAAAATGTGGCAAATGCATGTTTAACTGCGGGGGTGAAAAGGATGGTATTTACATCATCAGCCGGCACCCACGGCCCGCAGGTAGGAACACAACGAGTAGATGAAAGAACTTGGCCCGATACCTACCACACCGATTATGAACAAAGTAAATTCAATGCGCTTCAGAAAGCGTTTTCTTTTGAGGAAAAAGGTTTGGAAGTAAATGCGGTAAGTCCGGCAAGAGTTTATGGTGTGGGTGATGTTTCTGAGAGTAACGTTCCGGTGAGAATGATGCAGATCTATCTCCGGTATAAGGTTGGCCTTGTTCCGGCTTCTGGTGTGGGAATCGGCAGTTACGTTTTTATGGATGATGTGGTAAATGGGCACCTCATCGCCATGAATAAAACACCGTCAGGCGAAGAGTTCCTTCTGGGCGGAGAAAACCTCAGCTATTTGGAATTTTTTGATAGGATTGCCGAAGTGAGCGGGAAAAAGCATCCTGTACTCAAAATCCCTTATTCGCTCAGTTTAGGGATTGGAAAGGCGCAGTTATTTGCAGCAGAAAATTTTGGGATTAGCCCTACCATTACCGCTCCATGGGTAAGAAAATACACCAAGAATTGGGGAGTATCTTCAGAAAAAATCGAGACATACGGTTATACCATTACCCCTTTAGCAGAGGGCATGGAAAAAGTGTTTGAATATTTAAACAGGAGGAAGAATTTAGGCGTTAACCCCTGAGTTCTGCTCCGGTTTCTCGCTTGAAGCGTTCCAGAAGTTTGTTCATCACCTTATCAACTTCGCTGTCGGTCAGCGTTTTTTGATCGTCTCTCAAATGGAAAGCTATGGCATAACTCTTTTTCCCATTGGGTAGTCCTTTGCCCTGATATACATCAAATAAGGCAACCGATTTGAGTAGTTTTTTTTCCGTTTGCAGGGCAAGACGCTCAAGCGTTGAATAAGCAATGGCGTCATCGACCAACAAGGCCAAATCTCTTCTTACTTCAGGATACTTTGGCAATTGACCAACACTGATTTCGCGTTGGCGCAATTTCACCAGGTCTTCCCAGCGCAACTCGAGGTAAAAAACATCACGCTTTATATCGAATTCTTGCTTGATTTTAGGTGATATAGCACCTGCTGTGATGATGGTTTTATTACCCTTTTTCCAATCTATGCCGTAAGCAAACCAATCGTTGCCGGTTTCTTCGGTAGTGAAATTTGCGCTGTTGATTCCAAGTCTTTGAAAGATGAGCTCTAAGCATGCTTTCAGCTCAAACCAATCGGCTGCGAGGTCTTTCACGCGCCAATGGTCTGAAACAGCTTGTCCACTCACAGTGATACTCAGGCGTGCTTCTTCTTTATATGCTTCACCTTTTTGGCGGTAGCTGTTTCCAAACTCAAACAAACGCAAATTATGCTGTTGTCGGTTGATGTTAAAAGAGGCATTTTGCATACCTGAAAAAACCAGGGACGGGCGCATAATTCCTAACTCAGAACTGAGTGGATTGTTGAGATGGACGATTTCGTTCGCATTCCATTCGTGCGATAGGGTAGCAAAGCGCTCATCAGTCATTGAATTGGACATGCATTCCAAAAAGCCACTGGCAACAAGCATTTTGGTAACAGCCTCTTTTGCTCGTGTCGCTTCGCTTGGCTTCATGTCTTTGATGCTCGAAAGCACTTTTTTTGAAACAGGCACTTCATCATAACCATAGATGCGCAGTACTTCTTCGATCACATCGGCTTCGCGAGTCACATCCACCTTAAATGGGGGAACGCTCAATGTCCAACCAGCTTCACTTTTTTCAGACACGTTAATTTCAAGGTTGTTCAGAATCGCCTCCGTAGTTTTTGCTTCAATATCTACCCCGATCAACGCATTGGCTTTATCCAGGCGATAATTCACTTCGAAGTTTGAAAACGACTCAGGATGGGTGTCGATGAGTGGGCTACTGATTTTTCCACCGCCTAAATCAGCGATCATCAGCGCGGCAAGCTTGGCAGCATATGCTGTAATGTTTGGATCAATGCCACGCTCAAAACGGAACGATGCATCGGTGTTTAAAGCATGGCGCTTTGCGGTTTTTCTTACCCAAACGGGGTTGAAGTATGCGCTTTCAAGAAAAATGGCAGTGGTTGATTCACTTACTCCAGAATGAGCTCCGCCAAAAACGCCTGCAATGCACATGCCTTTCTTTGCATTGCAAATCATGAGGTCCTGAGCATCGAGATTCCTTACCTCATCATCCAATGAAATGAATTTTGTATTTGAAGGAAGGGTTTTTACAATGACCTGATTGCCATCAATTTTGGCGGCATCAAAGGCATGTAATGGTTGTCCGAATGCGTGGTTGATATAATTGGTTACATCAACGATGTTATTGATTGGGCGCACGCCAATGGCGCCTAAAAAATTTTGCAACCATAATGGCGAAGGCTGAATTTTCAACCCTGAAATGGTTACGCCAACGTAGCGGGGACAGGCTTCTGTGTTTTCTACGCTCACTGAAATGCTCAGTGATTCATCATCCGGCTTAAAACCATCAACCGAGGGGCGGCAAAGTTCTATTTTTCTACCTTTTCGCTGCGCAAGAGCGGCTTTTAAATCGCGCGCAACTCCATAATGTGAGGCCGCATCAGCTCGGTTTGGAGTAAGACCAATTTCAAAAACATGGTCTATTTCTACGTGGAAAAGCTCAGCGGCAGGTTTTCCCACGGGGGTGTCTTGGGGTAAAACCATGATTCCGTCATGACTCATGCCCACACCGATTTCATCTTCTGCACAGATCATTCCTTGCGAAACTTCACCTCTGATTTTTGCTTTTTTAATTTCGAAAGGACTGCCTTCGGCAGGGTGGAGTTTAGCGCCTACGGTAGCAACAATCACTTTTTGACCCACAGCCACATTTGGGGCTCCGCAAACGATGGGCTGCATTTCACCAGTGCCAATATCAACGCTTGTGCAATTGAGTTTATCAGCATTGGGGTGTTTCCACAACTCCTTTATTTCTCCCACAACCAAGCCTTGCAACGCACCGGGAACCGATTCAAAGCGCTCTAGCCCTTCCACTTCCAGGCCAATGCTGGTCAGAAGTTCTGCTATTTCTTCAGGAGACTCATCCAGGTGAATAAATTGCTGCAGACGGTTGTAAGAAATCTTCATGCTACGTGTGTCGTTTGAGCGGGCAAAAATAGCAAGATTGGTGTGCTTTGGAGTATGGTTACTTAATGTCGTTTATATCAACACGCTTGACTTTAGATTTGCGGACACCAAATTATCAATTAATTAAAAGAGAGGCTAATATTAGAATGGCTTGATCCTAAAGTGAGAGAAATAAAGAGAACTATTCTAATTCAGAAAATAAGTCTAGTAAAGTTACGTCTAAGGCGTCTGAAATTTTGCAGAGCGTTTTAATTGTTGGATTGGCTCGTCCGTTTTCCAAGTGGGCAAGGTTTGCTTGTTCAATATCCGCTAAGACTGAAAGGTCAACCTGACTCATCCTTTTAGCTTTCCGGTAGTGTCTAATATTGTTGCCAATAACAAGAACTTGAGCTTCAAATTTCACCCTCAATGGTCAGAAAACACTTCAGAAAAAATTATGGTATAAAAAACATAATTTGTATTCTTGTCTTCAACCAAATCTAACAACCTATGAATTACGCCAAGATTACAGCTTTAGTCACTGTGTTATTTTTAAGCCAATTACGCACAGAGGCACAACTAGATTCTTCAAAACTTGACTCGACAATTGTTGATTCACTGATAACAAGTTATATTTTGTCATATGATCCTTATGGTGCAGTAACTTTCAAGGACAGCTCACTTCAAACGGGTGATTTGTTTACGATTTTCAGAAGTTACTTGGCTGACACTTCAAGCACCTTTGAACTAATGAATTCGAGTATTGATAGAGAGGTAGATAACCTACATAATCGATATGAACAAAACTATATGGGCATTCCGATTGATGGAGCAGAGTTGTTTGAGCATTCTAAGAACGGATATACATTTAGGGTTGAAGGTAAATATGCTAATCCAAAAGGTGATACAGCAGACATCATGAGTAAAGTTGATGCTTTGCATGAGTTAGATATGTACACTGGCTGGTCAGGAGAAGAAGAGTGGGCATGGCTCAATAGTGATTGGGAACAGGCCTTGAAAGATGAATCGGGAAACCCTGACACCACCTACTATCCATTGCCTTCTGCGAAACTCGTTTGGGCGGTATATAATTACAAAACTCCTAGCTATGAAATTCCTGATTCCTGTATTAGACTTGCATGGCGTTTTGAGTTGATGTCTTTGAATCCATTTTTTGTCAGACATTATTTCGTAGATGCCTTTACCGGTGAAGTGTTCGACTATGATAACTTAGTTTCAACAGACGGCCCAGCGGATATTATAAATTATGGAAGTCAATATATCGATACAAAATCGAGAGGATGGCCGAATAATGATTACATTCTCAGGTCAGACGGTTTAGGAAGAAATATACATACTAAAAAGTATTATGGTGATGGCTCAACTTCGAATACTGGTGGTCAGGCATTTTACCTTGCACCAAATATAACAGATGATGATGATGATTGGGGAGGGAATAACCAAAACGAAACCACCACGCATTGGCTAGCTATTCAATCGTGGGACTATTTTGAAAATGAGCATAACAGGTCGGGTTTCAAGGGGAATGGGAAAAAAATTAAAGTTCGTGCGTCAGCATCAGATGAACCTAATAAGACATACCAAAGAGGTCAAAGTATTGTTATTGGTAGTATTTTTGGTGGCTATGCTGGTGTTTTAGACGTTGTTGGTCATGAATTTTCACATGGTGTAATAAGGAAAACGGCCAATTTAAAATATAAGCGTGAACCGGGAGCTTTAAACGAATCTTTTGCTGATATTTTTGGAGTTATGATAGAGGGATACGCTGAGGACTTATTCGGTTTTGCGAATTGGGATTGGGAGATGGGAGAAGACATTCACGAAGACTGGAGGATACGTGACCTGGAGTTTCCAGCTTCGGCAGGGACACACTACGATCCGAATATTGCGCCCTGTGAGAATGCCGCTACAGTTGGGCAACCAGATATTTATGAAGGACAGTTTTGGTATGACGAAGAAGATAGGTCAGAAGTAGATCAATGTGATAATTTCGGTGTGCACGTCAACAGCGGGGTTCAAAATAAATGGTTTCAACTACTTGCTGATGGTGGTGACCACAATGATGTATCAGTGGTCGGTATAGGAATTGATAACGCCACCAGTATTGCCTACTACGCCCTAACCAACAGTCTTGGAAAGCAATCTCAATATATTAATTCAAGAATTGCTACTATAAATGCGGCTATTGATATATATGGCGTTTGCTCAATAGAAAGCCAAAGTGTTTCTGATGCATGGGATGCCGTAGAGGTGCCAGGTATAGCTGTTTGGTGTTTCCCTCAAGGGACAAAGCAAAAAGACCTCGAAGCGTTTGATATGCGTATCTTCCCTAATCCTTCGAATGGAGTATTCAGCCTGAAAACCACAGAGCCTATATTTGGATCTATAGAGGTTTATTCAATTCAAGGTC
>JBBDRU010000057.1:0-10182 GCA_040905305.1 Salibacteraceae bacterium
TTATTTGCTACATGTTACAAATTGGACGGGTACCGTTTATGGGTTTACCATTGACCTGTCTTCTTCCACCGCAACGTTATATGACGATATTCCTCCATCCATGGACAGTTTGACTTCTCAGGTTAATTGCCAAAGTTTTGACTCTTTAAGGGTGCTGTTTGATGAGGACATCGTTTGCAGCAACATTCAGGCAGGAGATTTCAGGCTCACAGGTCCTTCCGGAACTCACACCATCACGAGTGCAAGTGGACTTAACTGCGGAACAACTACAGATGAGGTGGTTATCTACTTTACACCAGCCGTCACGCAAGTTGGGAATTACGAATTGACTGTTAAACCTGGTGCCGGTTACATTGAAGACCTCTGTGGAAACCTCGACACCCTGGATACCATCAGTTTTACATTTGATGGAATCATTGAAGCTGTTTTGAATCCCACCCATTTGACTTGCTTCCAAGAATGCAACGGAGAAATCGACCTTGATGTGATCGGAGGTGCGGCACCTTTCACCTACGCATGGAGTGGCGGTTTACCATCGGATACCATTCATGATAACTTATGCTCGGGAACATACACGGTGACCGTTACCGATGATATTGGTTGCGAAGCCATTGAAGATATTGTGCTCAATCAACCTACCGACATTAATACAGTTATTCAGTCAACGGAGAGCGTATCATGCCCAAACACTGCAAATTGTGATGGAGGTGCGGTAGTTAGCTCAACGGGCGGAGTAGGTTCGTACACTTATCAATGGAGTTCTGGTGAGGTTGGTGAATCTGCCAGTCAACTTTGTGCCGACTCTAATGTAGTTTACACAACAGATGCCAACGGTTGTCGAGACACACTGGATGTTATTATTGGAGTACCTGATTCGATCATTACAACAGGTTATGGAGACTCTATGATATGCGTAAGCAACACGGCCGTAGTTACCGCTGCGGCAATTGGAGGCACTCCACCATTTAATTACATCTGGACAGCTAATAGCCTAAACAGTACCGTTATCTCTACTTCTCAATCCATGCAGGTTACTCCGGATGTTACTACCACTTATTACGTGAAGACAATTGATGATCGCGGATGCATCGGTGATACTTCGAAAGTTTTGGTTAAGGTCAGAGATACACTCGGGTTAATCTATGATCAACCGGATACGATATGTCCTTATGATACGATCCCTATAACACTAACAGGCACAGGAGGTGATTCGATCTATACGTTTTCCTGGAGCACTGGAACGTTCGGGAATGAAATCATCGTTAGTCCCGATGAACCAACCTGGTATGCCGTTACCATTTCAGACGTTTGCGGAACTCCTGCCTTTAAAGACAGCATATTTGTGCAGGTAGGCGGTTATTCAGCTATTAATGCTGAAATTACCGTTGAGGATGATTCGATTTGCAAAGGTGAGTCACTTTATTTGATCGCCAGAGGTAGCGGTGGGTTTAATGGTCCTGATGAATATGTCTATGAATGGGGGCACACTAACGATATCAATCCCATTCAATTTGTAAGGCCGAACCAAACCAGGGAATACAACCTTACCATTAGTGACTTGTGCCTGTCAGAACCGGGTGTTTTTACTTCAACCATTTATGTGGGGTTACCTGAAACTCCGATCTTAGAAGCAAGTCCGAAAGAGATTTGTGGGCCGTCAGAAGTAATCGTTTCCATTCCTAATTTCAATCCTAAAAGCAGCTATACATTAAGTTTTGATGGAAATGTATTTGATGCTTATGATGCTGATTCGCTTGTTCAACAAATGAATGATCCCGGCTGTTATCCAGCGGGTTTAGATGTAGTAACAGAGTATGGATGTGCGTCTTCTGTGACTTACAACTGCATCACTAAAATGCTGAGACAGCCCAGTGCAGACTTTCAGCAGGGACCATACCTTCCAACCAACACTAATCCTTTTGTCACGTTGCGAAACACGTCAGTTGATGACGACTCGTGGTTCTGGATCATCGATCGGGATACGACACATAACGAGGACGATATTCGCTTTGAGATTGACCTTAAAGACTCGTCAGAGCTGGTTACATTGGTTGTTACGAATACGGATGGCTGCCACGATACCATTTCAAAAAATATAGCCGCATTGTTTGAAACCTTGCTTTACTATCCGAATAGCTTTTCTCCCAATGGAGATGGGTTGAACGATGAGTTCAAGGTTAACGGTGAGGAAATTTCGCTCGTGGATTTCAGCTTGGTTATTTATGATCGATGGGGTGAGCAAGTCTTCCGGTCAAACAACCCAAACCGTGCGTGGGATGGTAGGTTCCTAGATGGAGATTTAGTCCCCGCAGGAAGTTATCCATTTATCTTTCGTTATCGTGATCATCAAAATGAGTTGCGTGTAATTCGTGACAACATTATCATCGCAAATACAGGAGTCAATAAAGGCCTGAGATAGATCGCTGATAATTAATATACGCTTTTTTCGTCTATTCCTTTTCTAAACCCTAGGTTTGAAGTGTTGTTTCACTTAGAAGCAAAACATTTAATAATTACTCAATATGAATTTTCCAAAGTTTCTAATACCCGTTGTCGCGGTATTCTTCATTTTCATTTACATTTTAGCAACATCTACAAAAACCATTGATTCGGGAGAAGCCGGTGTATTGTATCGAAAATTTAGTGATGGAGTGGATACCACCTGGACCTATAGTGAAGGTTTCCACATTCTCGCTCCTTGGAACACCATGTTTATTTATGAAGTCCGACAACAAGAAATTTTTGAACAGATGACGGTGCTTTCTTCCAATGGTCTTGATATTAAAATCGATGCTTCTATTTGGTTTCAGCCAATTTATGACAAGTTAGGACGATTGCATAAGGAGAAAGGTGGAAACTATATCGATCGAGTGATCATGCCCTCCATTCGATCGGCTACGAGAAGTGTTTTAGGTCGATACACACCGGAGCAAATTTATTCCTCGAAAAGGGATGCGATTCAGGTTGAAATATTTGAAGAAACACGCGATCTACTTGATGACCAATATGTGCAAATCAATAACGTTTTGGTGCGTGATATTACTTTACCACCAACGATTAAAGAAGCAATTGAACGCAAGTTGAGACAGGAACAGGAATCATTAGAATATGAATTCCGACTTGAGAAAGCTGAAAAGGAAGCAGAGCGACAGAGGATTGAAGCAGAAGGTAAGGCCGCTGCCAATAAAATACTTAGCGCCTCTATTACTGATCAGATACTAAAAGAAAAAGGCATTGAGGCTACCATTAAGCTTTCAGAATCGAGCAATGCCAAAGTAGTTGTGATCGGAAGCGGCAAAGACGGTATGCCTTTGATTTTAAACAGCAACTAGACCGATCATCGTTACCCATGGATTATCTGCTAGTGGTAGTTGGAGTATTGCTCGGTTTTGTGATTGGGTATCTCTATTTCAAACTTAAAAGCAGTCAAGCTTTTAGCGATCCATCGTTTGTCTCTATCGACCGATTTGAAGATACACAGCGACAACTCGCTGAGGAGAAAAATTTGAATGAAAGGGTAGAAGGGGAGTTGCTGGAAAAATCACAGCAACTTTCTACCTGGAAGGAACGATACAAAAACCTGGAGCACCGGATCAATGAACAGAAAGGTGAGCTGACTTCACTTCAGGAAAAATTTAAAAGCGACTTCAAAGTTTTAGCCCAGGAAATTCTCGACAAAACTGGACAAACATTCAAAGAGCAAAACAAGGAGCAAATTGGTCATATCTTATCTCCTTTTAAGGATAAACTTGAACGGTTTGAAAAAAAGGTAGAAGAGACCTATGAAAAAGGTCGAGCCGAAACCATCTCTTTAAAAAGTGAGGTAAAACTGCTCAGTGAGCAAAGCGCCAAGTTGGCTAAAGATGCTGCGAACCTTACCAATGCACTTAAAAGCGATGTAAAGGCTCAGGGAAATTGGGGAGAAGTAGTGTTGGAACGTATTTTGGAAAAGAGCGGACTGACCAAAAATCAGGAGTACGTTATTCAAGAGAATATTACCTCTGAGTCAGGTAAGCGCTTTCAGCCTGATGTTATTATTAAACTACCGGAAGATCGCAATGTAATTGTAGATGCAAAGGTTTCTCTTATAGCTTATGAGCGATTCGCTTCTTCCGATAATCTTGAAGATCAGGAAGCACATCTGAAGGAGCATATTAACTCTATAAAATCACATGTTAAAGGTTTGAGTGATAAAAACTATCAAAGCCTATATGGGCTGGATGGGTTAGATTTTGTTTTGCTCTTTATTCCAATCGAAGGTGCATTTTCGGCTGCAATTCAAAACGATAACGAGCTGTTTCAATCGGCTTTCGATAAAAATGTGGTAATCGTTTCTACCTCTACCTTGCTAGCTACTTTGCGCACCATTGCGAGCATTTGGAATCAGGAGAAGCAAACGCAAAACGCCCTTGAGATCGCTCGACAGGGCGGAGCGCTATACGATAAGTTTACAGGATTTACAGAGGATATGCTCAAGTTAGGCAGCCAAATGAATACTGCCCAGGGAACCTATGAGGATGCTTTAAATAAGCTTTCCGAAGGCCGAGGAAACCTGATAAAGCGAGCTGAAGACTTGCGTAAGTTGGGAGTAAGCACAAGCAAAAAGCTCGATCAAAAATTAATTGATCGAGCTTCTGAATCAGACAAGTCTGACTAAAGTTATTGCATAACTATATTGCTTACCAAGCAGAACGCTTTTTACGCTCTTCAGCTTCTTTTACAACTAGTGCACGACCGTGAAGATCTGTTCCATCGAGATTTTGGATGGCAGCCATAGCTTCATCCTTATCATCCATTTCTACGAAGCCGAAGCCTTTTGATCTACCGGTGTCACGGTCAGTAATTACTGAACAAGATGAAACAGAACCATAACCTTCAAAAAGGGTTTGAAGTTCATCACTATCTACTCCGTAATCGAGTTTTGCTACAAAAATTTTCATAAAATTGATTTTGATTGTTTACGTTAATTATTAATTGTTGCCGACTAGTTTAAATAAGTCAGCATTTCTTTGTTTAGTCTGTGAGATAAAGATTTTAGAGCACGTTGCTTGATTTGGCGCACCCGCTCTTTACTCAGGTTTAATTCTTCTGCAATGCCGGTAAGCGATATTTCTTCGCATCCAACACCAAAGTATTTTGACAGTATTTGTCGTTCTGTTTCGTTCAATGTATCCATTGCACGCTCCAACTCCAGTTTCAAAGAACCGTAGTGCATTGCACTTTCGGTTGACGAAAGTCCATCACCGGTGAGCATATCAGAAAGCGTGAAGTCTTCTTCGTCACCCATTGGAGCATCGATGCTCACACCACGCTTTGAGCTTAGAATAGAGCTTTTGATGCTTTCTTCAGGATACTCTAAAAAGGCTGATAGTTCTTCAGAAGTTGGTGGACGCTGATGTTCTTGTTCTAAAGATACTGAGGCGCGTCTAATCTTTCTGATGTTATTCATTTGATTGAGCGGCAAACGCACGGTTCGTGCATGCTCTGCAATAGCAGACATGATTGATTGGCGAATCCACCATACTGCGTAAGAAATGAACTTAAAACCCCTGGTTTCATCAAAGCGCTCCGCAGCTTTGATCAAGCCCATGTTGCCTTCACTGATCATATCGATCAACGGCATTCCCTGGCCTTGATATTGCTTCGCAACAGAAACCACAAAGCGCAGGTTTGCCCGAACCATTTTATCCAACGCAACCTGATCGCCTTCTTTAATCAATTTCGTAAGTTCAACTTCGTCTTCCTGGGTTATCATTCCTTCACGACTAACATCGCTGAGGTATTTATCCAACGTTAAGTTATCTCTATCGGTAAAGGAGGCTGTAATCTTGAGTTGTCGCATGGATGAAATTAGATTTTAGTGATTATACTACGAATGTAAAAGCGCGGCCTTGTTTTCCTGCACGTCCTGTGCGGCCGATTCTATGAATATAACTATCAAATGTCATTGGCATTTGATAATTGATGACGTGTGTAACGTCAGAAACATCAATTCCTCTTGCCGCAACATCTGTGGCTACCAAAACGCTAACCTTTCCTGCCTTGAATGATTTCAATGCATTTTGACGGGCGGATTGACTTTTATTACCATGGATTTGATCGGCCTGTATGCCTTGCTGCACCAGTTGCTTGCACAGGCGATTTACTTTGTGTTTGGTTTCTTCAAAAACAAGCACTTTAGAGAAATCCTGACCAATCAACATTTCGCAAAGCATGTCAAACTTATTGTCGTCTTTACCTACACGGATAATGTCCTGTTCTATATGGTCTCCTGTGCTATCACCGGTGCTCACCTTAACGGTTACGGCATCGGTTAAGATAGTGTTGATCAAACGTTCTTGAGATTTATCCAATGTGGCGGAGAAAAGTAAAGAGTGCTTGCGCCTTTCCATCATGTCGATGATGCGCATAACGTCTTTTTCAAATCCCATGTCCAACATGCGGTCAAACTCGTCTAAAACCAAGGTGTTAAACGTTTTAAGATTCAACGCCTTTCGGTTTACCAAGTCTAATAAACGACCAGGTGTCGCAATAACGATATGAGCCGGTTTGCGTAACTCTTGTAAGTCCTTGTTGATGTTTGTTCCTCCGATAAAGCAAGAACTGTAAAGATGCAAGCCTTTTGACATGCTCTCAAACTCTTCTTGCACCTGGAGCGCAAGCTCGCGAGTTGGAACCAAAACCAAGGCAAATGCCCTGCGTTGTTCGGCTAAAATATGCTCGATGATGGGTATTAAAAAGGCACCGGTTTTACCCGTACCTGTTTGAGCTATGCCCAATAGATCTCGTTTTTCTAATAGCGATTCAAGTGTTTGGTCTTGAATTTCAGTAGGTCGCGTAAATCCTTTATCGGTTAAAGCGCGCTTTAAGTTGACACTGATTGGAAGTTCATTGATCGTGCGATCTGAAATATATTCTTGTGTTGTGGTTTCAACAGCTTTCTTAACCAATAGATTAGGATTGAGCTTTGAAACGCCTTTGCCTCTACCACCGGATGATGGTCTTTGCTTTGAAAAGTTCTTTTTAAAGTGAGGGGAGGAGCTGGATGAAGCGGGTTTGCGCTTCCGTTTAAATGAAGTGTTTTGCATAAAATGTAATGAGCTTTTCTCAAAAAAAAGCTGCTATTGATAAAACTTTTGCTCATGCGCTGAGCGAAAGGTGTAATTCTTGAATTGTAATTAAGTAAAGAACGTTCAACTAACTGCGCGAGGCCATTGATGATATGAGTTTCTTTTCAAATGCTGTTAACATTAATTTTCGCATTTTCAAGAAACAATGAACAGGTTTTCTGCTCATTAGGCTTAGCTGAATCAGAAAGTTAAGAGGAGTTTGCTCATTGAGAAAAATCGATCTTTACAGAATGTCTGCTAAGAATATCGGCACAAAGGTAATTTAATTCACGTTGGTTTTACATTTTTAAACAATGATTTCAATAATTGTGAAAAACCTATAGATCAAGGTATGCTTGAATATGCCGAATAAATCGTACTCTTGCAGCCTTATGGCTAGATCCCCTCAAACATTTAATAAACGTCAACGAGAAAAAGATAAACAGAAGCGTAAAAAGGAGAAGCGTGAACGTATGGACGAACGCAAGCAGCAGCGCGCTGAATCTGATGATTCGGGTGTTGAGATCGATTGGTCAAGCGCTCCGGAGAACGCAACACTTAGCGAAAAGGAAGAAGCTAAAAAGGCTGAAATCAAAAAGAAAAACTCAAGCGAAGACGATTAAAAACATCATCTTCATTGCTGTTGCAAGCTCTTTAACCGTTCCAAGCTTATTTCTATTTTTACGCAATGGCAACGTTTCCTAGACTTTATCTCATCATTCCTGTGCTTGCTGCATTTCTGCTTTGCAATTGTAAAAAAAGCAAATTTGATTCTGATTTATTCAAGATCGAACACGATGGCGAAAAGCGCACCTATTTACTCCACGTTCCTGATGATTATTCGTCCGATGAGCGTGTGAGTCTGATTTTCGCATTGCATGGAGGAACAGGAAGCGCTCGAAATATTGAGTCGCAAAGCGGCTTGGTGCAGTTAAGCGAATCTGAAGGTTTTGTCCTTTGCTCTCCAAATGGTTTAAAACGCACCTGGAATGCAGGCGATTGCTGCGGAAAAGCGTCTGAAAACAACGTAGATGATGTTGGGTTTATCAGTGCACTGATCGACAAACTTATTGATGAATACTCAATCGACCCAAAACGTGTTTACATCACAGGAATGTCCAATGGGGGTTTTATGTGCTATCGACTGGCCTGTGAGTTGAGCGACAAAATTGCGGCTATTGCCCCGGTGGCAGGAACAATGACTTCCCTCGATTGCGCTCCATCAGAAGCGGTAAGTGTAATCCACTTTCATTCAGAGCTCGATTCAAATATTCCGCTGGATGGTGGCGTAGGTGATGGACTGTCTGATCATGAAAATCAATCCCTTGAAGATGTATTTGATCTTTGGTTTGGTTTAAATGAATGTCAATCATCTGATATTGAATTAAAAACAGATTGCAGCTTAGAGCGTGGGTTTAATTGCAGTGATTCCACAGCATTGCACTTTTACATCACAGAAGATGGTGGGCATAGCTGGCCGGGAGGCAATAAAGGAAGAAGTCGAGGTGACGAACCTTCAAAAGCAGTTGATGCCAACCTTTTGATGTGGGAATTTTTTCAAAAACACCCAAAACCTTAGAAATAGAGCGAAACATGAAGTTTGAAAAATACCGAATATCAGAAGGCATTAAAACAGCAATAGCTAAAGAAGGGTTCACCAAGCCTACCGACATACAATACAAATCTATTCCCCCAATCCTCAAAGGAGAGGATGTATTGGCTATTGCACAAACGGGAACCGGTAAAACAGCCGCCTTTGTCATTCCGATCTTACACAAACTGCAGGAGGGTAAAATAGCCAAACGTCAGGACGGAATTAAATGTCTTGTGATGACACCAACGCATGAGTTGGCCATTCAAGTGTTTGAGGTGTTTCAATCCTTGGGGAAACACACGCGCGTTACGTCTTTTTGCATTCATGGCGGAGTTGATCAACAGCCCCAAATTGAAAAGATCAATGAAGGAATTGACGTGCTTGTAGTGACACCCGGTCGCATGTTTGATTTGATCAGTCAGGGAGTAATTAACCTCAAACGCCTTGAAATATTGGTGTTGGACGAAGCTGACCACATGCTTGACCTCGGGTTTATCAAAGACATCAGGGATGTGATGTGGCATTTGCCTGAGCGCAGGCAAACCTTGTTTTTCTCAGCCACCATTGACGAACATATTAAAGACCTCGCTTTTTCCATCGTAAAAAACCCGATCCGCATTCAAATATCGCCCAAAGACCCTGTGGCAAAAAACATTGAGCACTCAGTTGCCTTTATTGAAATGGACGACAAACGCTTTTTTCTGGAAGGGCTGATCAATAACAACCCCGAAAGTAAGATGCTGGTTTTCGTGCGGACCAAGGTGAGGGCCGAACGGGTAAAGCTGGCTATGGAGCGCGTTGGAATAACTTCTGACACCATTCACAGTGATCGTGAACATGCTGACCGGGAGCGTGCGATGAAGGCTTTTAGAAGTGGAGAATTAAAAGTGCTTATCGCAACGGATGTGAGCGCTCGTGGTATTGATATCCCCAATGTTGAATTTGTTGTAAACTATGACCTTCCTGAATCTTCAGCGCATTATGTGCACCGTGTTGGAAGAACAGGTAGAGGGAAAAATAAAGGCCAGGCTTATTCTTTTTGCAGCGATGAAGAGCGCGAGCTCCTTAAAGAGATAGAAGAAAACCTTGGAAAGCCAATTGCACGGCTGGCTATCAGTAAAGCAGATTATCAGTTGACGGTTGAAAGCACAAAAGATCAAAACGCAGATTGGCGAAGTTTGATAGACGAGGCCGAAATGGCAAAAAGCAAACGCAAGAAAAAAGGGAAGAAGAAATAAGGCTGTGTTTCCGGTAAAAAAAAAGCCCCGATAAATCAGGGCTTTCCAATGTGCTGTTTGAATGAAATTTTTATTCGATCACCAATTTTTGAGAAAGCTCTTTTTCACCGATGAACTTCACCGAGTAAACACCGGGAGCTAAATGATTCACATCGATGGTCTTTTTGCTGTCACTCAATCTCAACACTCGCTGACCGGTAATATTATAAAGCTCAACAAACTCATATTCAAAGTTGCCGGA
>JBBDRU010000058.1:0-10180 GCA_040905305.1 Salibacteraceae bacterium
GTGTTTTCAACCACAAAAGTGATGCAGCAAACTGGGGCTTTTTACATGGAAACTAAGCAAACATGAGGCGGGCGGTGGTTTCCGCAAGCTTGGTTTTTCATGGCTATATTTGTCGTAAACTGACAGTGAAAAGCTTCGAAAAGCCCTACGTTTCTTAGCTGCGGCACGTTGGCAGTATTTTGAAATGAACAGCGTGATAAAAAAAATGTTAAGTGCAATCGTCTTGATCCTCATTATGACGATCAAAGTAATGGCGCAATCAACAGAAATCAATCAAGAATTCGAAAAAAAACTATTTTTTTATTTCTCCTTTGACATTAATCGATGTGATTAATCCAGCACTTACACTTGGCTATGAACGTAAATTATCTCAAAAATATTCATTGCAAATCGAAGGAGGTCCAATTTTGAAACACAGCCTCATTGGGTTTTTCTTCACAGGTTTAGGCTTTGGAACAAGAGATGCTTGGTGGAGAAACAAGGGATCAAAAATCCGAACTGAGTTTAAATATTTTCCTGAAAAAGCTTTGGAGACGAAAGTAAAGCATTATTACTCAGTTGAACTGTTCATGACTCGAAATTCATCTAATGTTACACAATTATTTACGGTTTCAGATACAAGCTTTGACTATTCTTCTGAAGACGTAAAATTTGCAGGAGATGGCATTTACGATGATTTTTATATCCTTCATCGAAATCGTTATGGAGTAAATTTTAAAATTGGGATTCAGGAATTCGATCAGAATAAAATCACCATAGATTCATCAGTTGGTGTTGGTATAGTTTACCAAACAGCAAAGGAATCTGGTAGAACCAATGATAACGACAAACCCTTTCAAGGAAGTTGGCCATTTCTCAAACCTGGAAATCGAGTTTTGCCAACCCTTACTCTAGGAATTAAGATTGGATTGAAAAAATAAAAACTGCTCACAACAACTAAGGCTTCGTTGCGTCCGTAGGACGAACAATGAGGCCGAAATCAGAACCCATTGTATGGATGACACCATCGAATCCCACAACCCGGTTCGAGTGATTGATGCCTTTGTAGATAGCCTGCCACTGGAGAAGTTTGGATTTCGGGTTGAATGCAAAGAAGTGGGGCGTACGGCATATCATCTATCAGACCTGCTGAAACTTTATATTTATGGCTACCAAAACAGCCTTCGGTCTTCACGCAAACTCGAAACAGAGTGCAAGCGCAACATCGAATTGTTTTGGCTTTTGAAAGGTTTGAAACCCGATCATCACACCATCAATCGCTTCCGAAAAAACAATCCGAAGCCCTGAGCAGATCAAAGCTGCATTCTTCCCGAAAAACACATCTACACCTCTCTAAAAGCTCTAAAACAGTTCATACAGAGCCTTTTTAAGCCTCAATTCCTTTTTCAAAACTTCTTTCAGGTTTTTAGGAATCAACCAACCAATTACTTACTTTTGACGTTAGTATTGTAAGGCGTTATTATGATCAAGTCTTTTGGGTCGAAGGAAACGGAGAAAATTTGGAATGGTGAACGAGTCAAGAAACTCCCGCTAGAGGTTCAAAAGATCGGCAGACGAAAACTCAGGATGATCAACAATTCAGTAGATATTGATGACCTGAGAATTCCTCCTTCTAACCGACTTGAAAAATTGTCGGGAAAATTGAACGACTTCTACTCTGTTAGAGTGAATCGTCAATGGAGAGTAATTTTCCAATGGAATAACGGAAACGCATTTGAAGTTCAAATTCTAGATTATCATTGATATGAGTCGATTAGTAAATATTCACCCTGGAGAAATTCTCAAAGAAGAGTTTCTCATCCCTTTGGAGATTTCAGCATATAAACTCTCTAAAGACATTGGTATTCCTCAAACCAGAATCAGCCAAATCCTTAAGAAAAAAAGAAGGATTACTGCTGATACTGCTATCCGCTTGAGTAAATACTTTGGCAACTCTGCCAAATTTTGGTTGGGTTTACAAGATGATTTTGATCTTGAAGAGGAACGATTGAACAAACAAAAAGAGTTCAATCAAATTAAAAGTTTGGAAAAGAACGCTGCCTAACATGGGGTAACTGATGTGCAATCCTGCTATTCGCCTTAAAACGACATCAAATGAGCCTTTATTCTTTGCATAAATTGGGCATGGTTCTTTCCTTCAGCCTGCCATAAATGTTGTATTTATGGACATATTCGCTCAACTGAAAGTTTAAAACAGCTCATGCATAGCTTGTTTTAAGTCTCAACTTCTTTTATTCGCATTTTCGTTTCGCTCACAATCAAGCTCAATTTGAGTTTTTTTAAGGGTGGGTTGTGAGATGAGCTGACGTTCTGCCTCATGCAAAAAAAAAAACGAGTGCAAAACTTACCTTCTATAACCTAACTAGGGTAAATTGTTATTTTCACCCTTGATCAAGACGCAGGTGTAAAATTAATGCTCGTTACCTGAATCATAAATTGATGAACATTTTAGAAAACTAAAAAGCACGAAAGCCTGATCAAATAACTTCCTCTGCACCTTTATAAAAGCTTTTGTCAACCGCTTCAGCGGGTAAGCATTTGAGAAGAAAGGCCCTGTCTGTACTTTGCCTTCAAAACGTAAATAGGTTACGTTTCGGGTGCTTTTTTTTGTGTAAAAAACTGATAATAAATGGTTGTGATTTTAGTGAAAGTGTTAAAAACAATATACAGAAAAGGCAGCGGTGGATGAACAATGACCTTTTAACTTCGTTTCCTCGTCCCGTTATAGTCCTGACTTGAATGACCAAACCCGCTTGACTTGCTTTTAAATACCCATACATATTACTCCTTTAAATTCGGCACATGGAAACCCGAAGACCTCGTTAAACAGGCGATTGAATGGGATTATGACCATGTTTGCATTACCGATATCAATACTACTTCTGCGTGCCTGGACAGCATGCGTTTGGGGCAGAAGCATGGCCTGAAAATAGTTCCCGGAGTGGATTTTAGAAATGGCGTGCAACAACAGTTTGTGGCCATAGCAAAGAGCAACAAAGGCTTTGAAAACATCAATCGTTATTTGACAAAGTATTTGCGAAGCGGTAAAGTCTTTCCTGATCAGGCGCCCCAACTCGAGGATGTGGCCATTATTTATCCATTTGTGAAAGCCAAAACGCTTGGCTGTTCCCTGCCTTCCGATCATTATTACGGCATTTCACCTCAAGATATTTCCCGGTTGCAGTTTTCAGACGTGCGTCACAGACCTGAGCTTTTGCTGGCCATGCCTACTGTGTCATTTCGCAGCAAACGCGATTTTAACGCCCATCGACTCCTGCGTGCGATAGACAATAATTGCCTGCTCAGTAAGTTGCCCCCAACTGAGCAAGGCGATCCGCGTCACGTGCTCATGCCTAAGCAAGAGCTGGTCGCACATTATGATGTATTTCCTGAACTGCTTGAAAACACACGACAATTGCTAGTGCAATGCACCGTATCTTTTCGTTTTGGTGATGCTGTTCCAACTCAAAACAAAGCCACTTACACCGGCAGTGAGCAAGGCGATTATGAATTGATCACCAAACTCTGCGAAGAAAACCTGCCTTATCGTTATCCCAACCTAAACGATGATATTACAGCGCGCATTGAAAAGGAGTTGGAAATCATTCGCGAGCGTGGGTTTCTCTCTTATTTTTTGATCAATTGGGACATTGTAAGTTATGCGCGCAGCAAAGGTTATTTCTATGTTGGAAGGGGTAGTGGAGCCAACAGTGTTATTGCTTATTTGCTCAGGATCACAGACGTTGATCCGATTGATCTTGACCTTTATTTTGAGCGATTTATCAATATCTATCGCAGAAATCCTCCTGATTTTGATATTGACTTTTCATGGACCGACCGTGATGATGTGACGCGCTATATTTTCAAACGATTTGAAAACGTGGCATTATTAGCCACTTACAATACTTTTCAGTTTCGAGCGGTGGTGCGCGAGTTAGGAAGGGTGTTTGGCTTGCCAAAGCAAGAGATTGATAAATTAGCCAGCGGTAAAGAAGTGGTTGGTGAACTCGATAAACTCTCTCAACTGGTGTTGAAGTACGGGGCACTTATTCAGGACTTCCCAAGTCATTTGAGCATCCATGCCGGAGGTGTGATCATTTCTGAAAAACCGATTGAGTATTATTCGGCTACGCATTTACCTCCAAAAGGATTTCCTACCACGCAGTTTGACATGGTTGTGGCAGAAGATGTTGGCTTGCACAAATTTGATATTCTCAGTCAGCGCGGATTAGGTAAAATTAAAGATGCGGTGAAAATCGTGAATAAAAACAACCCTGTTGACCCGATTGATATTCATGACCTTGCGCGTTTCAAGCAAGATGAAAAGGTAAAAGAGATGCTGCGAAGTGGCAAAGCCATAGGTTGTTTTTATGTAGAGTCACCGGCCATGCGCATGCTGCTTCAAAAATTAAAAGTGGATGACTATTTGGGCTTGGTTGCAGCTAGCTCCATCATCAGGCCTGGAGTGGCAAAATCGGGCATGATGCGTGAATACATCAAACGGTTTCGCAATCCCGAAGAGCGTAAAAAAGCACACCCTGTGATGTTAGAGATCATGCCCGATACTTTCGGGGTCATGGTATATCAGGAAGATGTGATCAAAGTGGCCCATTATTTTGCCGGGCTGACACTCGGAGAAGCGGATGTGTTGCGCAGAGGCATGAGCGGTAAATACCGATCGCGCCAGGAGTTTGATCAAGCACGTGATGCTTTTTTTGAGAAAGCACAAGCCAGGGGATATCCCTATGAAATGGTGGCAGAAGTATGGCGCCAAACCGAAAGTTTTGCAGGCTATGCTTTTGCTAAAGGTCATTCGGCTTCTTATGCTGTTGAAAGCTACCAGTCATTGTTTTTAAAAGCCCATTATCCGCTTGAATACATGGTTGCCACGCTCAATAATTCGGGAGGGTTTTACTGTCCTGAGTTTTATGTGCATGAAGCACGCATGCACGGTGGTGATATTCAGGCACCTTGCGTAAATCGAAGTGAAGCAGGCGCAATTGTTGAGGGAAATACCATTTATCTTGGGCTGGCATTTGTGAAAGACATGGAAGACAAAACTGTTATCCGGATTGCACAGGCGAGGTCAGAAGGTGGTGTTTTTAAGTCTTTAGCCGATTTTGTGGAGCGCATACCGACAGGCATTGAACAGGTAACCACTTTGGTGAAAGTAGGGGCTTTTCGTTTTACAGGAAAAAGCAAGAAGGAGCTGATGTGGGAAGCACACCTTATGTTATCAAAAACCAAAGAACGCTCCGTTGTACCAAAACTTTTTACAGAAAAGACAAAATCGTTTGAGTTTCCCGCGTTTTATACGGCACCGCTGGAAGAAGCTTATGATCAAATGGAGTTGCTGGGCTATCCGCTGTGCGATCCATTTTCCTTGCTGGCACGCCCACCAAAGGGAGGAGTGCTTACTGCTGATTTAAAAGAGTTTTTGAACCAGACGGTTGTAGCTTATGGTTATGTAGTGGCCGTCAAAGACACTAAAACCGCTGGTGGTGATCGCATGCATTTTGGCACCTTTCTCGATCGTCAGGGCTTTTTTATCGATACGGTGCATTTCCCTAATGTGGCGAAAAAATTTCCTTTTCGGGGTCGGGGAGTTTATCGCATCATAGGCCAGGTTGCTGAGGAGTTTGGTTTTTATAGCATTGAAGTAAGTGAAATGTATAAAGAAGAAATGATTGAAGACCCGCGTTACAGCGAAGAGGTCAACCCAAAAAAAATGGAGCAGAAGCATCATAAATCAGCGCGAGAACCTATGGTCAGCACAGTCAATCATAACAAGAACGCGCGGTATTTTGAAAAGAATCGGAAGGCTTGAAAACCAAAGGCTAAGTCGGTAATTTTTTTAATTCCAGGAGCATATTCTTTGCCCGGGCTTTGATGCCGCTTGACTCAGCTTCAGGAATAGATCTGAGCAGCAGGGCGAGTTCATGTCGCAATTCAGGGTAGGGCTTTGCAATATTAAACGCAGCTTGTATGGCGTGTGCTCTGGCGGCAATCGCATAAATAGGAGAGGGAATTATTCTGATCGCATGATCATAAACATATCCCGATATTTCTTCATCGATGTTGAGCACGGAGAGCGTTTTCCATAGATCGCGCTGTACACTTGGGTGTTGGGTTGTTTTTAACAACTCCCATAGGTTTAGCTGCCCCTTTGCGCCAAGGTGAGGAAAGGATGAAAAATAATGACTCATTACCCATGATAGATACCAGTTTGAAGGGTGGGGCAATGTTTTGATGGCAGCAACAAAATCATCGACAACAAAGTGCTCTTTGGCCATTTGAGTTACCCAATGCGCTACGCGTTCTTTAGAACGATTTTTTTTCAGGTCTTCTGCTATTGCTATTGGATCGATCAAAGGGGTTTATTCAAATCTCAAATGCCGAACAGATCGGCCTTCTTCTCTGATTTCTTTAAGAGCTTCAATGCCTATTTGAATATGGTCAGTAACGAATTTTGACGTCACGTTTTTATCGCCTACATCGGTTTTTACTCCTTCAGGAATCATAGGCTGATCTGTAACCAAAAGCAAAGCTCCAACAGGAATTTGATTGGAAAATCCAACAGAAAAAAGGGTCGCTGTTTCCATATCAATGGCCATAGCCCTGATCTGACGCAAATAGGCCTTGAATTGTTCATCATATTCCCACACCCTTCGGTTGGTGGTATAAACGGTTCCAGTCCAATAATCTTTTTTAAAATCACGTATGGTGCTGGAAACGGCTCTTTGAAGCGTGAATGCTGGAAGGGCAGGGACTTCCGGTGGAAAATAATCGTTGGATGTTCCTTCTCCTCTGATGCCAGCCAGCGGTAAGATAAAATCACCAATCTGACTTTTCTTTTTCAGTCCGCCACACTTGCCCAAAAACAACGCAGCTTCAGGCTTAATCGCACTCAATAAATCCATAATGGTTGCCGCATTTGGGCTTCCCATTCCAAAGTTGATGATGCTCACTCCATCTGCAGTGGCGCTGGGCATGGCTTTTTCTCGGCCGCAAACTTCTACGCCATGCACCGAAGCAAAATGTTCCACATAATTGTCAAAATTGGTAAGTAAAACAAACTTTTCGAATGACCCCAGAGGCATACCTGTATAGCGTGGTAGCCAATTATTAACGATTTCTTCTTTTGTTTTCAATCCGAATTAAGTTTATTGTTGACCTTTAAGCCGTTCAATATCGTTTTGTCGATTGCGCAACAGCCTCACGTAATTACGTGCTTCTTTGTTTCCATACATCGTGTAGGCATCCTGAGCATATTTTATAGCTGTTTCCAAATCGCCTAACACTTCATATCCAATAGCTGCATTGTAAGTTAGAAATCCAGCTCGTTTCATGTCTGCCCGGGGAATGCCTTCCGTCCATGTGTCCACTGCATCGTTCCAACGGTTTACGTCAGCTAGTCGTGCGCCCACCTCAATGGCTGGAGCTTTTTTATGTTTTCTATAAAACATTCTGCTGATGCGAATGGGCATCGGGGCAATGCGGTGAGAGTAGTCATCTGCAATAGCAGAACTCAGCTGTGCGGAAGCTTCACTTTTTCCAATTAATTTGGCCATAGCCGCAGCTTTTGATCCGGCTGCTTCTTCCCAGGAATACGTGTCTCTGAAAAACTGCTCGTCAATCAGGCTTTTATTGATATTATCATAAAACCGAATTCCCATTGTGGTATTGGCTACACCTTTCGCATACCATTCATCCACTTCAATTTCTCGCTTGTTGTCGCCCTCACCAACGGTGCGTTTTGTTTTTCGTTTACCATCGGTAATGATAAAGTCGGTATCGAATATTTCAACGGCAATCACCGCCTGAGCATTGTATTTCTTGCACAACTCATCAATTTTTTGCCATGGAAGTTGATCGGGGAAAGCGCTCGTGAGGCTATTTCCATCAAGCCGTTCTGAAGCAAGAGTTGCGGTAAAGCGCGGGGTAGATTGGAAGGTTGCATTAAATGTGCTTAAAGCTCTTTGGACAGCTGCCTTGTCTTCATGCGGTAGTTCACCGGTTAGAATTCCTTCCAAAAGCCCTAATTGCAATTTATCATCAGGCTTGGAACGGTCTAGAAGAACGATATGACGAATGTCTGATGGAACGGTAATGTCAGCAGGACGCATTGCATTCATCGTAACTCGCCCTCGCTTTGTGCAGGCCATAAACTGAAGCATCGCAATGGCTATAAGACTAAAAATAATGGTACGCATCCTTCGTTGGTTTTGCTGCAAAAATATACCCTATTCCTGAAAGCGTCTTTTATTTAGCCCGCTATATGATGAGATGAAGCTATAACTTGAATGGAAAGGGTTATATTCGACACATGCTCTATCGGTTTTTGAAAGTAATTGTGAATTGGTCGGTTCGGGGTTATTTCAGACGAATCAACGTGATCGGTCGCGAACGCCTTGAGTTGCCTGGCGTTATTTATGTGAGCAATCACCCGGGTGCTATGATGGATCCGGTAATTGTAGCGATGTTGGCTAAGAAGCCATTGCATTTTATTGCCGGGGCGGAGTGGTTTGGAAGCGGATTTAAAGATTGGTTGTTTAAAAAGCAGTTCAATATGATACCTGTTTACCGGCCCTGGCTGGTTAAAGACGGAGAGAAAGTGAGCAATGCCGACATGTTTAAGGCCTGTTATGAAAGTTTATCGCATGGTGAGCGCATCATCATTTATCCTGAAGCCAGTAGCAAAACTGTGCCGTGGGTTCGTCCTCTTAAAACCGGTGCAGCACGCATCAAACTTGGCGCTGATCAATTCATCGGGAAAGGAAGTGATGTTAAAATTATTCCCATTGGCATTAATTACGTTAATCCGCATCGATTTTATACGCGCGTAACCGTTGTGGTTGGAGAGCCAATCGCATTTCCACATTTTGATGCACAATTGTCTGAAAAGGAATTGGCTTTAGCGATGACGGATGTGATAAAAGCGAAGATGGAGGAGTGCGTTTTGCACCTGGAAAATGAAGAACACTATCCGATAATTTGTCAGCTTTTTAAGCTGATGACCGAATCTGTAAAAAACGACATAAAGCTTGCTTCAAATGATATTGAAGCAGAATTTAAAGCAAAAAAGGAAATCATCAATGCGGTGAATTATTATAAATCAGCAGGTGATGAAGATCTGCTTGTGCTAGAGCAAAAAATCGATGATTATATCCGGGTTTATGAAGGCTTGGGATTTAGACAATTTAACCCTTTCGACAAGAGTATTTGGTATGCGGTAAAACTGATGATATTGATCATATTGTTTTTTCCAATATTTATTTTGGGAGCTGTCCTGAACGGGCTCCCTTATTTTTTTGCCCGCTATTTTTTTCGCAAATTTTTATTGGACAAAGTAAGCAGTGAGGATAAAGATGGAAGTTTAAACCATGCTTTCACCGGTTCGCTTGCCTACCTTACTGGGTTTGCTATGTTTTTAGTTTGGTATGCATTTGTAAGTGTAGCAGCCGCGCAATTATACACATGGTGGATAGCCGCTCCATTGGCTATTTTTATCGCTTATCAATCGGGGAAATTGGTCATGTTTTATTGGCGCTGGCTCAGTAGGCTTTACAATTTGATGAAATGGCAGCTTTTGTCCCATGATGTGAAATCAGGTTTAATGATTCAACGAAGGAATGTTATGGATAGTCTTAACGCATTAAAAATGCGTTATATAGAGCTTTTGGCATCATAGGGATGACCTATTTTTTACTCTTGTTTTCCAATTGGAATTTGTCGATCATTTCAATACTGATTGGATCAGAAGCAGCTCCGTAAGAATCTGCCAATAGTCCTTTAAGTCCATCGTGCGTTTGAATGGTATATAGAATAGAGCTGTCCGAAGGGTTTGTTTTTCCTTCAAAGCGAAAAGTTTCTACAATTTCAAACTGATCGGTATGGTACTGCTCTCCGTTGCTTAAGCATTCTAGAGTATCATAATGAAACTTAAAATTATAGGTAAAGTCTTCTTTTTGTAACTGTTGCACAGCTGCGGTCATGGTGTCAAAACTTCTCATTTTACTATATTAATAAAAACATTGGGAATGTTCCTTATTTAATTAAGATTCTTAACAACACCATTATCAGCTTGTTTAAAACTCGTTTGGCTTTGATGTGATTTAGTTAACGGCTTGCGCAATTTTGTATCCTTGGCTTCTTCAACAGCTATATTGATCATCGCGGG
>JBBDRU010000059.1:0-1666 GCA_040905305.1 Salibacteraceae bacterium
GTGATATGTCAGGTTGGGCAGTTAGTATGTCTGATTCCAACATGATTGCTATTGGCGCACCCGGGAATGACGGAAATGGTAATGCTGCGGGTCATGTTCGAATATTCAGATGGAATGATAGTACTTGGGTTCAAAAAGGATCAGATATAGATAGTGAAGCTCTTGGCGATGAGTTTGGGTGTTCGGTCAACTTACCCGACTCCAATACACTAGCTATTGGTGCACCTTATAATGATGGAAATGGAAATGATGCTGGGCATGTAAGGATTTACAGTTGGAATGGCAGTTCCTGGCAGCAAAAAGGATCGGATATTGATGGTGAGGCCGTTGATGACATGTCAGGTTTTTCAGTTTGTATGTCTGATTCGAATATGCTTGCCATTGGCGGAATAGAGAATGATGGAAACAGTAGATATAATGTCGGTCATGTGAGGGTTTTCAGATGGAACGGGAATGTGTGGCAACAGAAAGGTGCAGACATTGATGGTGAAGCTTCGACTGACTATTTGGGTTGGTCGGTCGGTATGCCCGATTCTAATACGCTTGCAGTTGGAGGGATTCGTAATGATGGAAACGGCAAAGATGCTGGTCATGTTCAAGTATATTTACTTTGTTTTAGTACCAGTATTATTTCACCTTTAGTTTGCGATAGCTATACATCGCCAAGCAGTAAGTACAGCTGGACAAGCAGTAGTACCTACGTAGATACTATTCCCAATGCGGAAGGATGCGATAGTATTATTACGATTAACCTAACAATTCTTAACTCAAGTAGTGGAGTAGATGTGGTCACCTCTTGTGATTCATTCACTTGGATTAACAATGTGACTTACACTTCAAGCACCAATTTGCCAACTTTCACTTTAATTAACTCATTAGGGTGTGATTCATTGGTGACTTTGGATTTAACGATAACACAAATTGATACTGCTGTGTTCCAAAGCAATGATAGTTTGTTTGCGGTGCAAAGTGGAGCAACTTACCAATGGTTAAATTGCGATAGTAGCTTTCAAGTTATTTCCGGTGCCACTAATCAAACTTTTGTGGCAGCAATCAATGGCAATTATGCTTGTGAAATAAGCCTGAATGGATGCATTGACACGACAACTTGTACTTCTGTAGTTTTAACAACTTTGTCAGAAGCCTTGTACCAAAAAGGCATCAAAATTTACCCCAATCCCGTGGGAGATTTCTTAAGTGTTGAAATAGGAAGCCTTGTCCAAAATGCAAACATTCGCATTCGAAATGTAAATGGACAGTTGGTTTATGAAAGCTCAAACTTGCATGAAGGAAATAATCAAATCGATTTTTCCAATTGGACAAAGGGAGTTTATTTTGTTCGAATAATCGGCGATGATTTTGATTGGACGGTTAAGATAGTGAAGCAGTAGAAATGGACGCTCATCACCCATTTCTAAGTTTGTTTACACCACCACATTCACAATCTTCTTCGGCACAACAATCACTTTTTTAGGCGTTTTGCCGGCTAACCACTTTTGGGAATTTTCATGTTCCAGAACGGTTTTTTCAATTTCTTCTTTGCTTAAATCAAGCGGCAACTCTAAGGTAAAACGCATTTTGCCGTTGAAGGATATCGGATATTTATGGCTACTTTCCACCAAATGCTTTTCCTCGAATTTGGGGTATTCAGCCCGACTTACACTTT
>JBBDRU010000060.1:0-1664 GCA_040905305.1 Salibacteraceae bacterium
TTAAAGCTTCTTTCACATGAATCATTAACCACCAGTTCAACGAAATAACTTCCAGCCGTATTGAACGTGTGTGTCAGGTTGGTGGTCGAGTCCACGACAGTGCCGTTAATAAGCCATTGATATGAGGCGCCTGCACTTGCATAGAAGGAGTTATTTGTGAATGTCAATGACTCGCCAAGACAAACATCTGTTGAAGTTGTAGTAAATTGAGCTACAAGAGGGCAGCAGGTGTCGATTAAACTGACCAGATAAATAGCTCCTCTGTTCGAACCACCATCATCATCTTCTCTAGCTCCAACAATCAGGTCAGTTACTCCATCGTTATTGAAATCACCCATGGTTGCAATGGATCTGCCAAAACGATCGCCATTAGATAGATTCAAATACGAGTTATTGCCATCCAGTTTGACGGTGTTGAAAACGTAACCTGAATTATCTATTGACAGGATCCACAATGCTCCACGTTCTGTTCCGCCTGTGTTATCACGCCAATTTCCAACGCCAATTTCCAAATAGCCATCACCATCTACATCACCCAGGTTAGCTAAAGCTGAGCCAAAGTTTCCCGAATTTGGAAGAGCATGGTTGAAACCATTTTCATATTCGGCTATTCTGTTCGCTTGGGTTACAGCTCCAGTTGAATCAAGGGAAACAATCGCGAATGCACCTCTGTCAATTCCTCCTCCATCATGCTGACCAAAGCCCAAAGCATAGTCTTTTATTCCATCAGAGTTAAAGTCACCGAGGTATTCAATTGCCTGGCCAAATGCACTTCCTGGTGACAAAATACTTGATAGACCTGAGGAGTTTATGTCGAGCTTGATTTCTGAGTTGACGGTGCCGTTAGCATTTAAAAAGAGGATCAATACACTTCCATCATTTGTTGAATTGACAAAATCTGTGGTAAGTCCACAAGCAATGTCCGGCACACCATCGTTATTAAGATCTCCGATTCCAGCTACTTCCAAACCAAAGCGGTCGGTGTTTGTCAATGACTCTTGCAATCCGCCCTGTGTGTCAGATATTTTTTGCTTTGAGTCTACCAGGCCATTTGAGTCCATAAAAAGAATCCAAACAGCGCCTCTGCTAGTTCCGCCATCATCATCGTAGGGAGCGCCAACTGCCAAGTCTTCAATACCATCTCCATTTACGTCTCCAATTTTATCAACACTAAAGCCAAAATTGTCTCCGTTGTTAATTCCTGTTCCAAGGTTTCCTGAGTCACTGCCTATTTTATAGTGGTCGTAAATCAAACCTTGATTATCAACATGCAAAACAAATAGGGCACCACGTTCTGTTCCACCTGCAGCATTGCGTGGTGCACCAACAATGATTTCGTCTTTTTGATCATTGTTGACATCAGGATAGGAGGTTACACCCATTCCGAAAAGATCACCATTGCCAAGAACACCATTGAAGTTTCCTGAAGTAGATGAAATTTTAGAAATCGAATCCGTCCCCAAACAGGTGCTGTCAGGCAAGTAGTGCACACGCACCGTATCCAAATCTTCGCAAAACCCATCTGTAGAGGCGAGAATAACTTCGTGAAGGCCTATGTTGCTGAATGACATGGTAAAGAACGAATCAGTTGATAATGTGTCGCCATCATAGACCCAACTGAGTGGATATTCTGTGCAACCTGCGTTAAACGTTCTCGTAATTCC
>JBBDRU010000061.1:0-1654 GCA_040905305.1 Salibacteraceae bacterium
GGCCCTGTATGCTCTCAGCCCAGTAAGTCCGTTTTACATCACCGGTGGCCTTTTGGTCGCCACTTCATTTATAGGGTTTCAAACCTTAAAGAGATCTGAGATCAAACTTGTTCCTTCATCCAAAGACCAAACATCATGACTTCTAAAATAAACACGGGCAATTTCTTAAAACAACTTCTCAAACAGATGCGTCCGGCTCTGCTGTTGGTGGTGATAGTGGCACTCGTGTATGTTTATCTTATGCCGTTTGTAGATCATCAACAAAGCTGGATACCTTATTTTGTCATTTTTTTTGGATTATCAAACCTAAATAATATTCACACATCAATTAAAACTCAATAATATGAAAAAGAGAATAGCACTTATTGGATATGGCGTAATCGGAAAAAGGGTTGCTGATGCAATCGTCCTGCAAGATGATATGGGGTTAGCCGGGGTATGTGATGTGATCAGCGACTGGCGTATACAAGCTGCGGTAAAGAAGGAATACCCAATTTATGCCACTACCAAAGAGGCAAGTGGTAATATGCATCAGGCTGGTATTCCCTTGGCAGGTAACATAGCAGGCCTGTTGGATGCTGTTGACCTGGCAGTAGATTGCACCTACGAAAAGAGAAACCACCTTGTTTTTAGAGATTTTAAACCAAATCCATCAGTCAATCGCATTTTACTAAATATTTTAAAATGAAAAACATCAAAGACCAGGGCAATAAGCTTTCTTTAATAGGTTCAATATCACTTGGTACAGGCGTCATGATTGGTGCGGGTATATTCGTACTTATGGGTCAAATAGCCGAGTTGGTGGGCGATCTATTTCCTATTGCTTTTATTGCAGGTGCGGTTGTGGTGGGTTTCAGCTCATATTCTTACGTTAAGTTTTCAAATGCTTTTCCATCCTCGGGAGGTGTCGTCAGATTCTTTAACAAATCCTATGGTCCGGGCACCACAACAGGTGTTTTTTCCTTGTTGATGTATGTGTCAATGGTAGTTTCAGAAAGTTTGGTGGCAGGCACTTTTGGCGCTTATACCCTGCGGTTGTTCCCGGAAAGTTTTGCGGGTTATGCTTCTATTTTGGCCATTCTTCTTTTGGTAACCGCATATATCCTAAATATTTTGGGGAACAAGGTTATTGGTGCAACAGCCACTATCACGGCAATTATTAAAGTTGGGGGTATTGCATTGCTCGCCATTGCTGGTCTTTTAGCCTCAGGTTTTGCAAATATTACAGGAAACTATATTCCAAAAGACACTGAAGCTTTGCCACAGGGAGTTGGTTTTGTGGCTGCATTGGCCTTGGCAATTCTTGCCTATAAAGGATTCACTACTATTACAAATCAGGGGGAGGATATTAAAAACCCACACAAGAACCTTGGGCGGTCCATCGTTTTTTCTATTCTTATCTGTACGCTAATTTATGTTGCCTTAGCACTGGCTGTTGCAGGAGGTTTAAGCATCCCAAAAATAATCGATGCAAAGGACTATGCCCTAGCTGCCGCTGCAGAACCCGTTTTTGGCGAATGGGGATTGTGGATTACGATAGCAATAGCTATTGTCGCTACCTTTTCGGGTGTACTGGCAAGTGTGTTTTCGGCATCGCGCTTATTGGCTATGTTGAGCAATATGAAACAGGTGCCTTCATTAAAAAGGATGGGCA
>JBBDRU010000062.1:0-1619 GCA_040905305.1 Salibacteraceae bacterium
TCAGCATCAAGCTCGACCCCATTTACACCGGTAAAGCGATGTTTGCAACAATGGAGCAACTTCAAAACGGCTTTTTCAAAAGAGGAGAAAAAATACTCTTTATGCACACGGGTGGCTTGCAGGGAGCACTCGGATTTGAAAAACGGTTTGGGGTGAGTCTTTTTCTGTGACCCGATGCCGCCAAATAAACGACCGGCCTGTCGGCAACCGTCATAAACCCTTCCAAAGTTCTAAACTTTGGAAGGGTTGCGATTGGTCAATGCATCACCGTGATTTTTCGTACCTGCATCAGGCCGGTGTTGGTTTTCACATGCACCATATAGACGCCAGAGGGCCAATGGGCAGTGCTAACCTTCATCTGACCGGTTTGCGTGATGCGGCTTTCGCGGTGCATCAGCTTTTCACGACAGATCGCTAAAGGCCTGCAAATCTGTTTTACATGATAAAATTTTGGCCGTTCCACGTCAGAAAAGCGAGTGGCTATATATTGATGTAGGCTTGAGAACCTATACCTTCGCCACCATGTCAATCAAAGTAGAAAACGTAACAAAGCTATACGGTGTGCAGCGCGCATTGGATGATGTAAGCTTCGAAATTGAACGAGGAAATATCGTAGGTTTTCTGGGGCCAAATGGTGCAGGAAAATCAACCATGATGAAAATTCTCACGGGCTATATTCCTCAGAATAGTGGTTACGCTTCCATCTGTGGTTTTGATGTTGCCAAGGATGTGATGGAAGTAAAAAAACGCGTAGGATATCTTCCAGAGCACAACCCGCTCTATCCTGAAATGTATGTGCGCGAATTTTTGGAGTTCGTTGCAGGCATCCACAAACTCGACAATAAAAAGCAGCGCGTTGATGACATGATCGAAACCGTTGGACTGACCATTGAGCGCAAAAAAAAGATCGGTGCCTTGAGCAAAGGATTCCGGCAGCGGGTGGGATTGGCACAAGCCATGATACACGACCCGGAAGTGCTGATTTTGGATGAGCCAACTACTGGGCTGGATCCGAACCAAATAGTTGAAATAAGAAACCTGATCAGCAATATCGGTAAAGACCGAACTGTGATGCTTAGCACACATATTATGCAGGAAGTAGAAGCCATTTGCGACCGTGTGATCATTATCAACCGCGGAAAAATTGTAGCCGATGACAAAGCTTCAAACCTTACCAATTATCAAAACAAGCAAGTGATAAGAGTTGAGTTTAGCAAACCCGTGGCAAGCAACATGCTCACGACTATTCACGGTGTTTCAGAGGTAAAAAAAGTTTCAGACACTACCTGGCTTATTGCCAGCAATGCTGATAAAGATGTTCGTCAAAACATTTTTGATTTTGCCGTAAAAAATAACAATTCAGTGCTCACGGTTCAAAAGGAGGAGCAACGACTTGAAGATGTTTTCAAGCGCCTAACGGTTTAACGCTCCGCTAAAACCCACCCCTGTTTCAAACCACAAAATGCATGATAACCCTATGTTGGCATGCATACCTTTCACTCCCGATGGTGATAGCAAAAACGAGCTTTGGCAGCCGCTGGGTTATGGCTACACTTCATTGGGCTACACCATTTTTGACCGCTGGGGACATGTTGTTTTTACAGCCCCTGAAAGCAAAA
>JBBDRU010000063.1:0-9788 GCA_040905305.1 Salibacteraceae bacterium
AGCTAATTCAGCTACCGATTGAGAGCTTGCAGCAGGTGTATTGATAACATGTAGGCCTTTATCACGCGCATACTTCACATCAATATTATCCATTCCAACTCCACCTCTACCGATCAGCTTCAAATTTGGACACGCGTCTATATGCTCTTGACGAACTTTAGTTGCGCTGCGAACTAAAATTACTACAAAGCCACCATCATTTATTCCCTGAGCAAGATTTTCCTGAGGGATATTTTCGGTTATCACTTCAAATCCCTTGTCTTCCAGTTTCGATTTTCCCGAAGCTGAAATTCCATCGTTTGCTAAAATTCTCATTCGTGATCTTTTTATTAAAGTGTTAATTTATTACTCTTCCAATTCTGTTTCGGCCGCTTTATTAATGGCCTCAATCATGTTGGTCATCATAAGATGAACCTCTTCTTCAAGGCTTTTACTCGCTGCTGTTTTCAGCTCACTCAACTGACCATCCAACAATGTTTCTCTTCCTTTTTTGTCAATTTCAGTTGCCTTGTATTTAAAGTCATTGATCCAGTATTGATAGTCCTTTCGCTCTGCCAGAAATTTGATATGGAAAGAAAGCGAGCGGTTCTGGTGCTTACGATTAACACCAAAATAACTTTCGACCAGTTCTTTGGTCACATCAACATAGAATATGTCGTCAGAAGTGGTGTCTGGGGAAATCTTTAAAGAAGCTTCATCAGAAAAATACTCGTTAGCCCAATAATTAAGCCTCTTGACTAAGTCGCCAGAGCCGGCTCTTCGCACAGACTCCTCTGCGTGGTATTCGAATTGTTTATCGTCATTTTTAGGTATCTGAGCCATGACAGAAGTGGCGACCAATAAAAAACCCAGAATTGTTGTTGCTAATTTCATCATCGATTATCCAAATTTTTGTTCAAACGTTTTCATTACCTCAACCAATGCCAACACACTATCCAAAGGAAGTGCGTTATACATGCTGGCGCGGAAACCACCAACTGATCTATGACCTTTTATGCCGCTGATGTTGGCATCTTTGCACATATCAAGAAATTTCTGATTTAAGCTTTCATCAACACCATCATTCAACAAGAAACAAGCATTCATGATGGAGCGATCGTCTTTTGCTGCTGTGCCTTTAAACATGCTGTTTCGGTCGATTTCATCATAAATTGCCTTGGCTTTGGCAGCATTATTTGCCCCGATTTGTGCCAACCCTGTTTTCTTTATCCAACGCAAAACCAACATGCTTACATACACAGGAAAAACCGGTGGTGTGTTGAACATCGAGTCTTTATCTGCGTGAGTTTTAAGGTCGAGCATCGTAGGAATATCGGCCGAGGAGTTTCCCAAAACAGATTTTTTCACTACGTATAGCGTTGTTCCAGCTGGCCCCATGTTCTTCTGTGCTCCAGCATAGATCAAATCAAACTTTTTCGCATCAATCTCACGACAAAAAATATCTGAAGACATATCACAAACCAACGGAACATCCGTTTTAGGAATTTCATGAAACTGAGTTCCGAATATGGTGTTATTTGACGTGTAGTGAAAAAAGTCAACATCGGCAGGAACGTTATACCCTTTTGGGATATAGTTAAAATTCTTATCGGCAGAGGAAGCTACTTCTTCCAAAGCATTGAGCCATTTGGCTTCCTTCGCTGCTTTCTTTGCCCATGAACCAGTGACCACATAAGCGCCTTTCTTGTGCTTGCCCATCATATTGTAAACACTGGTAAGGAAACCCAGGCTGGCACCACCTTGCAAAAACAGCACTTCATAGTCATCTCCAATATCTAAAATCTCTTTTACCAGAGCACGCGCTTCATCCATAACGGCAACGAAGTCTTTGCTTCTATGAGAAATTTCCAGAAGTGATAATCCTAGACCGTTGAAATCGATCACTGCCTGTGATGCTTCTTGAAAAACCTCTTGAGGTAATATGCTGGGACCAGCACTAAAATTGTGAACTTTTGACATGGTGTGTTTATTAAATGGATGGCGAAATTGTGAATTTTTTATTGTTCTGAAGACGATTTCACGATTCTCTAACAATTTAGCTTTAAAAAGTCGTCTTAAAAAGTGGGTTTAGCCTCCAATAAGACCTCATTTAAACCTGATGAATCTACATAGCTAAACCGCATTGAAACGATGTTTATCAACATTTGGCCTTCACCCTCAACCTGATGACCCCGCCATATTTGCGGCTCGATTTCAAAGCGAGATGCATCTAAAAATTGCAATTGCAGGTTTAAGCCTTCTGCCATCATTTTTGACGGGTCGTTTCCTGAAGTTTTTAAATGAAATGAAACCGTGTCAACAACGTCTGAATTCAATTCTAAATACCCTGTGTATTCTTTTTCAAACACTTCTAAACTACTTCGGTCGCAAGTGTTTCCTTCATACCATGTATCACAAACACAGTTTTTTTTTTGGCAAATGCCATTTTCACAGTTCTCGATGCACCTATTGCAGGCAGCAAAAAGCAGGAACAAACACGCTATGGTGAATCTTAAAAACATTCTAATATCAGACGACCAGGCACTGACTTAGTTGACCTAACCGTAATAATCTGTGATCAAAGAAAGCCATTCATTCTGCATCGTTCGGAATTTGTCTCCAGCATACCAAAGTTGCACATCTTCCAAAAATTTATCATATGAAGGTTTATCACCCTCCAAAGTTTTATAATCCAAAACTTTGCGTTGCAGCTCAGCCGGTCTTGGCCCCCATTTGAAAACGATGTTATCAGACTTCGAATCAAAAAATAGCAAGATCGGAATAGAGCGAGCACTGTTGGTCAAATGCTGATCCATCAAACCTTCATGTTGATCCCTTAAAAAATGTCGCACCTCAATACCCGCTTCCTTTGCCACTGCGTTAATCACAGGAACGCTTTGGGCAGCATCTCCGCACCACGCTTCTGTGATTACCATGATTTGAAGATCAGACTGATTTCGTAACTCAGAAACTAATTCCTCGTTAATCTTCACAGTTTTATCAATTCTCGCCATGCGCTTTTCATTCAATGCAGTGTATTGAGTTAGCTCCTCAGATTGATTATTTCCGGTTGTTTTATCATGCTTCAATAAATCTGTGATGAGCGATCGGTAATGGTCGTAAGACATTCCCTCACTCCATTTTTTTTCGTAATTCATTTGCTTTTTAATTTTCGTTTATCCCTACTCCAACAGTTGGTCTGCTAATTCCTGACCAATATACCCAGCCAATGCGATACCCATTCCGCTCATTCTGACCGCTGCAAACATGTTCGGTTTTAGCTCTTTGATCAAAGGCGTTTTTTGAGCACCAAAAGCCATGATTCCCGTCCACCGTTGTTCAACCTCAAATTCAAACTCTGACCCAAACAGTGTTTTCAACCTTAGCCCCAATTCAGCTTGTATCGATTCATTTAATTCGTTTTTTGAAGTAGCTTCAGTTATAAAGTCAAGGTTTCTTCCTCCACCAAAAAGCAGGCGATTCTCAAAATTTCTCAGGTAATAAAACCCTTCATCGATATGAAGATTACCCTGAAACAGAAGCCCATCGATAGGTTTAGTGATAAGCACTTGTCCGCGACCCGGGTGCGCATCAATATCTGGCCGTAGTTTCCGCACAAAGGCATTATTGCAGATGATCACCTTTTCCGCTTCAAACTGAATTTCTTCGCGAAAGGTATCCTTGCACAACAACGCATAACCATAGTCGGTTTCATCTATTGCATCAATATTGGCTCCAGTGATAATTTCCGCACCCATTTCCCTGATGTAATCGCTCAATGTTCTTATGAGTAAACCGGTATTTACCTGACCCTCATCACGCATAGACATCAGGTTTCCTTCACTGACGATTCCTAAATAAGACTTTAGGCTCTCTGCTTTACTGACATAACTTGGAAGAAAATCTTCAACCAAGACATTGACCTCATTGATTTTATCGATTCGTTGATCATCTTTACTCAAAAGTTCGAACCCACCGGATCCGACAAAACCGATCTTCTCATCTCCAAGCCTTTTTCGCGTGATTTGCAAGCCCATCCATCGTTGAAAAATCAACTGTCTTGCCGACTCGGTTCCCATGAGATCAATGTCTGACAGTATTTCCGTCAAACTCCCGAAACAGGCAAAACCGGCATTGCGAGTGCTTGCGCCATAAGGCAAAAGAGACCGTTCATAAATACGCACCCTTGATTTTGGGTCGCGCTCAAGAATACTTGCTGCCACTGACATACCAACAATACCTCCACCAATAATGGCGATGTTGGAACGCATCAAATGTTGCTTTTCCCAAAAGCTCTGCATCAATATCTAAAATGGGTTTGTTGCATGCACACTCAACTCTGGAATATAGCCACGATCATCCATTTCCAGCGCTGCAACAATCGCATAGGCAATTTCTTCTGACCGAAGCTTATTACTTATTTCATCGCGCTCTTTTCTACCTTCTTGAGCAAAAGCTGTAGTGACCTCTGATGGATTAATACCTATTACGCGAATGTTGAACGTTCGGAGCTCGGCCTGCCAACACTGCGTAAGACCGCGCAGGGCGAATTTTGACGAGCTGTAAACACTTCCGTTGGCATAGCCTTTTGTAGCAGCAGTTGATGCAATGTTTACGATATTTCCATGCTTTTGCTTCATAAAGATTTTAGCAGCAGCCTGACCCATCATAGCGGCTCCAAAAACATTCACCTTAAAAATCTCTTCAAAATCCTGCCAGTTAACTTCGTGCATCGTTTTAGACCAGCCATGTCCGGCATTATTAATCAAACCGTCCAGGTGACCGAAATGATCTAAGGTTCTATCAATGGTTTTCTGAATATCATTTTCATTGCTTACATCAGCATGGATGGCTAATGCCCTGATTTCCGAGGCAGCGTTGTTCAGCTTCTCTTCATCTCTACCAGTAATGCTAACCTTGGCACCTCGCTCCGCCAACAACCGGGCAGTTGCTTTTCCAATCCCTGAGCTTCCTCCTGTCACTATAAAAACTTTATTCGATAAATCCATTATTAGTTGAGTATTTCGTTTAAAACTTCAATTATTCTCTCCTTTGAGACAGGCTTGGTGAGGTAATGTTTAATACCGATATCCTGCGCTTGCGCAATCGCCTCTTTAGTAACATTTGCTGAAAGCATAACGATGGGAACGGAGTCATCTACCTCCATAATCTTTGCTGAACCTTCCATGCCATCCATGACGGGCATGTGCAGATCCATAAAAACCACATCGAACTTACCTTTTTTAAATGCCTCAACTCCCCGTTCACCGTCAGATTCAGAGTGCCATTGCACACCAAGACTTTCAAGCATTTTTGTGATCACCAAAACATTGAGGTCATTGTCTTCAACAATCAAACAGTTGAGTCCTTTAAAACTTGTTTTGTAATTGTTATCGTGTTGCGGAATATCAGCTGCAGGGGCATCTAAAACGCGCAAAGTCACAATAAATTCGGTTCCCACACCTTCCTCACTATTCACTAATATTTCGCCTCCCATCAGTCGCACCAATTCATAATTGATGGCCAGCCCAAGCCCTGTGCCAGAGTATTTTTTCCTGTACCCTGTGTCTAGTTGAGAAAACCGTTCAAATATGGATGCAAGTCGGTCAGGTGCAATACCAATTCCGGTGTCTTTGATTTTAAGCGTAACTTCTACATTGCTCTCATTGCCGTATTCCATTTCATAGGTTACTTTCACGTAGCCTTTATCCGTAAACTTAAGTGCATTCTGCAAAAAGTTAGACAGTATCTGAGTGAACTTCACCTCATCTGCAATTACTGCATGATTGTATGGTTCATTCGATTCGAATATAAGTTCCAAGCCTTTTTGACGATAGCTTTCTTGAAAAATCCCACATATAGACTCTATTTTAGGAATAGGCTGAAAACGAGAATTTTGAATAGTAAGCAAACCAGCTTCTATGCGATCTAGATCTAAAATATTGTTCAATAAACCTAGCAGGTTTGAAGATGAAGTAGATAATAGATCCAGGTACTCTTTTCGCTTGGCAGCATCATCATTAGTTTCTGACAGCAGCTGTATCAATCCTTGAATAATGTTAAGAGGAGTTCTTATCTCATGACTCATGTTACTTAGGAATTCAGCCTTCACTTGAGCGCTTTTCTCTGCCTTTTCTTTCTCCTCAGCCAAAACCACATTAAGCTTTTCGAGGCGCTGGTTTATGGCTTTTGTAGATCGTTTTTGGGCATTGGTTTTCATGATAAAAAAGAGCATGATGGACAATGTAAGTCCAAGAAAAATTGATAACCCTAAACTGAACGAACTACCCATTTTATTTGAGTCAAAGAATGATTCGGTTGGATAAAATTCTATGCCCCACCATAGGTCTTCTTTGTTGTTGATATTTATAAGTCCATTAAAAATAAACCGGTTGTCAACTTTTATGTTCTTGCATAAGGTTTCGTCTGAACAAAAAAACAGCTGATTGCGATGATCGTAGAGGTGGATGTGATAATCACTGTTATCCTCGAAAAATTGATCAATATCAAACGTGAAATCAAATCCAGCTGAAATGGTACCGTAAAAAGTATTGTCGATATAGACTGGAGCATCAACCAAGAAAGCTTGCCCACCCTGAATTAAATTAGTCCAATGTGTGATATTTACCACATCTTTCTTAGAATTAATCTGCCAATTGTCTATTCTATATTCTACATCCTTTAAATCCAGATCAAGAATTGCCTCATTACCCTGAAGTGGAATAACATCCTGAATGATCATGTTTGAGTCAATCCATTCTAAAAATCTGATTGAACTGTCTAGCCTAACAATCTGCTCGGCATCATCACGCCAAAATTTAAAAAACTGACCATCTGTAAACTCAAGCCTGTTTGCGAAATTTTCGAGTTGATCAATATCTGTGTTGATATTACTCCACACCCTACTGCGAGTGTGTTCTCCGAGAAGTTGAATACGTTCAATCTGTTCATTTTCAATATTCTCTTCATATTGCATCCAAACCCAAATAGAAACCATGAGTGTTACGGCAAAAACTCCGCTACTAATTGCAACTTTGAGAATATTTGGTTGTTTCACTATTTTGTTTGTTTCAATAAAATACTATTCCCCTTCTCGAACAAACACCCATTCATTATCCTTGCTCATAGAATCCATGTATTGGTATTTATCAAAAAGCTTGATTTTTTGAGGATCCATAATTTTGTTTTTAATGACGTAATTAGCCATTGAGCCTCTGGCTTGTTTCGCCCAAGTCATAATCACCTTATACTCTCCTGATTTAAAATCTTTAAATACTGGTGTGATAACCTGACCATTGATCTTAGAAAAATCAACTGCTTTCGAATATTCAATGGAGGCAAGGTTGAGAATGAAGTTGGTTTGTGAGTTGTTCATCGCTTCATTGAGCGCATCGGTGATTTTATCACTCCAAAATTGGTAAAGGTTCTTGTTTTTACGAATTGAAAGACTCGTTCCCATCTCGAGTCGATAAGGACGAATTCTATCCAACGGGCGCAATAAACCATGCAAACCACTCAGTATTCGTAGGTGTTCCTGAGCAAATTCATGGTCTTCGTGCGAAAATGAAGCCGCATCTAAACCGCGATATACCTCACCACTGAAGGCCATTACAGCCGGCTTACTCTCAGTCGGGTTAAACTCCGGTTCCCACTCCTGATAGCGCATTGCATTCAGCTCTGTAAGATCATTGCTTAAGTTCATCAATTGAGAAACCTTCTTTTTGCTTAAACTTCTGAGCTTTTTAATGAGCTGATGAGACTCATTTACAAATTCGGGCTCTGTAGCTTGCCAATCAGGTAAAGTTGAATCAAAATCGAGCGTTTTTGCAGGAGAAAGTAATGTGATCATTGTGATTAGCTATCGCTTCAAATTTACACTTCCAAACGACTCAAGCGTTTGTTTGAAATAATTCTTCAGGCGGTCTTGGTGCTTCGGCATCAAGCCATATGAAAAACAATTCAATGCGCTCATAGTTCGTTTTTACCCATTGTTCAGACTGTTCATGTGACTCTTGACGGATAAAATGATAGAAAGCTTCCATGTGTTCACTGTCGGCAATTGCAGCGAAAAAAGGAATATAGTAGCTCGCATAAACATTTTCAAACTCATCGAAATTCATTTTACCCATCTGACTCAAATAACCTTTCAAGGCCTTCAAAGAACGATCAAAGTCACTTAAATCACTGTAAGAGTCAAGCATTCTTGAAGCACCAAACATCGATAGAAACAAATTTGCCATCTGCATACTGCTTCTCCATGCCCTGGTCTTTTTCGGTTTTTTTTCAAACTTAACCTCTACTTGCTGATCCATTAATACATCGATACGATCACTGATTCCTTCGCTTTTATCTGGCGCCAATAACATGTAAAAAAGCAATGGGTACAACGTTTCTGCATGTTTTGACTGAGCAGACTTTGATCGAGCAAGACCCATGTGACTATCAACATGATCCAGCTTGCCTCTAATGGCCATTTCAAAGGCATCAGCCGCACGTTGATAATCTTTGTGGCTCAAGGCCGTGATGCCTAAATTGTAATGTATGAGATAGTAATCACCAAAGCGTTTTGTTCCCTTCTCAAAGGTTTTTATGGCTTTTCGGTATTTATCCGATTCATCAAGCACGGTGCCGGAAAGAATACAAGCCTGAATTCCGTGTTCTGAATCTTCTTTAGCCGCAACTCTGGCATATTTCAACGCCTTTTCTTTATTCTCCAGTTCATAATGTGCCAGGGCAATTTCGTAGTTGATGAACCCATCTTTTGGATCGAGATTGCGAGCCTTGTGATAAGTGATTAAGGCTAAGTCGAAATTTCCATTTTCGGCAAAATCGATTCCCTCCAGCATCAGCTTTTTCACCAAAGAATCAGCCGGTTCTTGAGCATTTGATTGAATGGCCAAGCAAAGCAGCACGACCACGGCTACAACCGTTACTCTATGAAATGTAAAAGTCATTTACCGCTTAAGCTTTCGGAATTTCTTTTAATGCATCGAGCAGAAATGACCAGAACTTTTGCACTGAAGAGATTTGAGCACACTCATCAGGTGAATGCGCTCCTCTGATGTTTGGCCCGAAAGAAATCATCTCCATTTCAGGATAGTTGGTTCCGAGAATCCCACACTCCAAACCGGCATGACAGGCCATCACGTGTGGTTCGGAGTTAAATTTTTTACGATATAAATCACGCATAATAGACACAATCTGAGCGTCAGGTTTTGGAGTCCAACCGGGATAGGTTCCGCTAAACTCAACAGTTGCACCTATCAACGAAAACACCGACTTGATGGCTTGAGCTTCGTCCATTTTCTCTGAATCAACAGAGCTTCGGGTAAGACATAAAACAGAGTATTCTCCTTCTTTCACCAACACTCTGGCCACATTGTTTGAAGTTTGTACTAAACCTTCAATTTCCGGACTCATTCGGTAAATTCCCACAGGGGTCGCATAAATAGCTTGCAAAATTTCAGTTTGGAAATCTGCTTGTAGCACCTTCATCGGTCGGGTATGAGACTCAATGGACAGTTTTAAATTTGGGTCTGTTGTATGATACTCAGACTTTAGGGTTTTCTCAAATTCTTTTATCCATTGCTCAAATTCATTTTTCTCAAGTTCTGAAACTCCAATTATAGCGGTAGATTCTCGTGGGATTGCATTTCGTAAACCACCTCCATCTATCTCTGAAATGCTCAAACTGAAAACCTCTGAGGCCATGCTTAAAGTACGGTTCATCAGCTTGTTTGCGTTTCCTCTGCCCCGATGAATGTCCATTCCTGAATGCCCTCCGGTAAGACCATTAAGGGTTAGCTTAT
>JBBDRU010000064.1:0-1617 GCA_040905305.1 Salibacteraceae bacterium
TGCCATTGATATCGTAAAGGAGAAGGTTGAAGACGGAGGATTGGACACTTGGCGTAAAGCCTTGGAGAACATTACTCCTCAAGTAGAAGTGAGAAGCCGAAGAGTTGGAGGGGCAACCTTTCAGATTCCTCAGCCGATTCGCGATGATCGCAAAACATCCATGGGTATGAAGTGGTTGATTTTGTTCGCTAGAAAGCGCAACGAAAAAACCATGGCTCAGCGATTGGCAGCAGAAATTATTGCCGGCTCTAAAGAAGAAGGTGCTGCTTACAAAAGAAAAGAAGATACTCATAGAATGGCGGAAGCGAACAAAGCATTCTCTCATTTTAGATTTTAAAATAGGAAAGACCGAAATACAACATGGCTAAAAGAGATTTAACGTACACAAGAAACATTGGTATTGCCGCGCACATTGATGCCGGTAAAACGACAACTACCGAGCGTGTCTTATTTTACTCGGGAGTAAGTCACAAACTTGGCGAAGTTCACGATGGTGCGGCTACCATGGACTGGATGGAGCAAGAGCAAGAGCGTGGTATTACAATTACCTCCGCTGCAACCACTGTTTTATGGCCTTACAAAGGAAATGAATACCACATTAACATTATTGATACACCGGGTCACGTGGATTTTACCGTTGAGGTAAACCGTTCGTTGCGTGTATTGGATGGTTTGGTTTTCTTGTTTTCTGCCGTTGATGGCGTAGAGCCTCAGTCGGAAACCAACTGGAGATTGGCTGACAATTACAACGTAGCTCGTTTGGGTTTTGTGAACAAAATGGATCGTCAAGGAGCTAATTTTTTGAACGTTTGTAATCAAGTAAAGGAAATGTTGGGCAGCAAGGCTGTGCCATTGCAGTTGCCAATTGGAGCTGAAGAGACCTTTAGAGGTGTTGTTGACTTGGTCATGAACAAAGCCATTATATGGAATGAAGATGATTTCGGAATGACTTACGAAGAAATTCCAATTCCGGAAGATATGTTGGAGGAAGTGGCAGAATACCGTGAATACTTATTGGAAGCGGTTGCTGAATTCGACGACTCTTTAATGGAAAAGTACTTCGAAGATCCAAAATCAATTTCTGAAGCTGAAATATTAAAAGCACTTAGAGAAGCTACTATTTCATTGAGCATTGTACCAATGTTGTGTGGATCTGCCTTTAAAAACAAAGGGGTTCAAACGATGTTGAACTATGTGATGGAATTATTGCCTTCTCCAATGGATACAGAAGCCATTGAAGGAATCAATCCCGATACCGGTGAGGTTGAAAAAAGAAAGCCGGATTCTGACGAGCCATTTGCCGCATTGGCATTTAAAATCGCAACTGATCCTTTTGTTGGTCGTTTGTGTTTTGCACGCTCTTACTCCGGAACATTAGAGTCTGGTTCATACATTCACAACTCAAGAACTAGAAAGAAAGAACGTATTTCACGTATCTTCCAAATGCATGCGAAAAAGCAAAATCAAATTGATCAGTTACAAGCTGGTGATATCGCTGCATTGGTAGGATTTAAAGACATAAAAACAGGAGATACACTTTGTCGCGAAGGACATCCAATCGTATTGGAGTCAATGGACTTTCCGGAGCCTGTAATTGGTATCGCAATTGAGCCAAAA
>JBBDRU010000065.1:0-1776 GCA_040905305.1 Salibacteraceae bacterium
CATGACACCAAATTGTCTGACATTGTTTTTGAAAGCGGCCAGAAACTGCTTTATGTCTTTGACTTCTTTTTAATGTGGTGCTTTTACATCGATGTAATAGAAATAAAAGTATTGGACGAAACCGTTATTTTACCTCGCATTACTCAACGTTTTGGCGAATCGCCCGCTCAATATTCCAAATCTCCCGAGTTCAGTATGGAGATTGAAGATGTTTCTGAAAACCGGGAAGACGACTTGGATGAGTTTAAGGATATGTTTGAAGTGACAAGCTTCAACGATGAATACTCTGACGATCGTGAATATTAATGGGTAAAAAACACCTACTCGTTATTGCCGGCCCAACTGCATCAGGCAAAACAGCACTTTCTCTGGATCTTGCAAAACACTTTCAATCAGAGATTTTCAGCGCAGATTCCAGGCAGCTTTACCGCTCTTTGAACATCGGCACGGCAAAGCCGAATAGCGATGAATTAAAAGCGGTGAAGCATCACTTTATCAATACGCTTGAGCCCGATCAAGAATACACTTCAGGTCAATATTCCAATGAACTCAATCTGGCTCTGGAAAACTATTTTCAATCACACTCAACCGCAATCATGGTAGGAGGTTCAGGACTATATATCAAAGGAGCATTGGAAGGACTAGACGATTTACCACCATCCAGAAAGGAAATTCGCGATCGGTTTAATGCATTAGCCGAGCAAGTGGGTTTAAATGGTATGCTTGAGAAACTCAAAAAACAAGATCCTGATTATTTCAACGAAGTTGATAAAGCCAACAAACACCGCGTTCAACGAGCCTTAGAGGCGATAGAAACCAGCGGAAAAAAAGTATCTGATTTAAGAAAAAACATCAGAAAAAAAAGAGACTTTACAGTTCACGGCATTTTGCTTCAACCAGACAGAAAGCTGCTCTATGAACGCATTAACCAACGAGTTGATGAAATGATGGCCGAAGGACTCTTGGGTGAAGTGAAATCCCTTCAGCATCTAAAGCACTTCAACGCTTTGCAAACAGTTGGTTACAGTGAGCTTTTTGAGTATTTAGAAGGGAATTGCAGCCTTGATTTTGCCGTGGATAAAATAAAACAGCATACCCGAAATTACGCCAAACGACAAGAAACCTGGTTTAAAAAGCAAACGGGCTTTACTAAATTTGAGAACGCTGACCGCGAAAAGATCATCAGGCATCTTGAACACAAAATGATCGTCTAACTTTGTATGACGAAAACCATTGATATGAGAATTATTATCATCGCCCTATTTTCTTGTTCATTTTTTAACTTAAACGCTCAGGGCTTGCAGGAAAAGTATTTAGAGAGTTGTGAATGCTGGGAAATTAAGAACCATTATGACAACGGAGTGGTTTCATCTATCCACTTTGAAAACGAAGCTAGAAAGCGTGATGGTGAAGCAAAAACCTTTAACACAAATGGCGATTTGTTACGTCTGGAGCATTTCAAAAATGGTCGATTACATGGTGAAAGCACCCATTACCATACAGATGGAAATGTCTATTTAGAGGCGAAACACGATAATGGCCAACAAATTGGAACCTGGATATTTAGAGACACTGATGGCACACCCACGCAAGAAATTAACTACTCAGGAAAAGGTGTTGATGGTGTTTACGCACATTATTACGCAGGTGTTCGCTATATTGAACAAACCATTGAAAACGGTAAACTTGTTTCAAACGATATCTTAAACGAAGAAATCTACAACATCGTTCAAGAAGAGTCATCAAAAACCGATAAAGCGAATTAATACGCTATAT
>JBBDRU010000065.1:1876-9697 GCA_040905305.1 Salibacteraceae bacterium
TTAAAAAAATGAATACTCAAGCTCGCTTCTGAGATCATCGTCAGCTCAACAACATTGGAAGTATTTGTAGCCCAATCTGTTGCTGAAACTAATTGCTCACTCAACAAATAGCCCTGCTTGCGAGCACGGATTCGATAGTTTGCCGTAGTTGGTTCTTCAAATGAGAAAGCAAACCCACCTTGCTCATCCGATTGGGTTTCAAGCAAGGTTTCAAAGCCCGATGAAACCGAACCATAACTGAGCGGAGCGTAAGCCAATTCAATGATTGCACTTTCTACCCCTTGTTGCTTATAGCGCTCGATCGTTCTTCCCTTCACCTCAATTTCCTGTGTTTTCTTGCATGAAAACCCAACTGCTGAAAGTAACATTATAAAAATTGAAGCGTATTTCATGGATAAAAGTTAATAGAAAGATCAAAGATTAGAAATATCAATTATTTTAGTCGCATGCTAAGAAAACTAACCCTATTTATTCCAATAAGCATAACGGTTTTTCTGTGCTCGTGTTCAACTGAATCAACGACTGATTTGTCTGAAGATTTAGGAAATGTACCCTTCAAACGAAGCATAGATATTGATACAAGCCTGGTTATCATAAATAAAACAACCGATTTCTGCGAATGGCGTTCAGTGTTTAAGGCATCCACACCAGACATGAATGAGCATGGCTTGAACCTTATGGATAGTTATCAGGGTTTAGAAGACACAAATCTGGCGCTGACTTTTCACGCTGTATCAAACCTCGAAACAGCACAAGCGTTCATGGAGTCATCAGCATCGTCCGAGCCCTTCAAAAGCGTCACAGCAAATGATGAACTTACCTCGATGTTTCTTGATCAGCAATTGGAATATACCCGCGAGGCAAAAGACACCCTGGTGATGTTCATGAGTTTCAAAACCATGAAATATGAGCGGTGGGAAGAAGCTTTCTTGGATGATTACCGGGAAGATAGCACAAAAGACTTTCAGGTTTTAAGAGTATTCAGAGGATTAGAGGATCGTGATCATGTTTACATGCTTTTCAAGGTGAATGACCCTAACTACATTGAGCGCACTGAGAAAAATAATGCGTTTAAAATGAAAATGTTAGCCGCTGGTGTTGTGAGTTATCCGGTCTCCTATAAACTCTTTCCAGCAGAGGTTTGATAAGTTGTTCATTCTTTAAGGGATCGCCCCTTTTACATCTCGATAAACAGTAGTACATTTCGCCAAAATTGAGCCGTCATGACCAATGAGCGATTAAAACTTATCCAGGAGATGTTGGAAACGAATCCTGACGATTCTTTCCTTAAATATGCTGCTGCCTTGGAATACGAGAAAGATGGTAAAAACAAAAAAGCCATCGAAATCATCAAAGATCTTTTAGTTCATGACGCAAATTATCTCGGTGCATATTACAAATTAGGTAAGCTGCTCGAATTGGAAGGTAAAGAGAAGGAAGCCATTAAAATATATCGTCAGGGACTTGAAGTATCCAAAAAGATTTCTGACCTAAAAACCGAGGGTGAACTTACCGAAGCACTGATGCTACTTGGAGCGGATGATGACATCAGTTGGGCTTAGTTACTTTAGGGCTTGAACTGAATAAAAATTTGTTTGGACTGATGAGGTTTTCCCGCACTGCATAAATGATTAAACCGGCCGTATTATTCAACCCAAGTTTGGCCATCATATTTTTTCTGTGCGTCATTACCGTGTGAAAACTTACATGCAGCTTCTCCCCGATTTGTTTAGCGGTTAAGCCTTGCGCGATCAATTGGAGCACTTCCAACTCACGTTCACTGATGTTGACCGCCTCACAGCCATGGTTGGTATCCGACCCTTCACTCTCATTCAATTGATCCAACACTTTACCGCAAAAGAACTTCGCCCCTTTCGCACAAGCCTTCACCGAATCGATAATTTCATCCCGATCACAATCTGTCATCAAATGTCCATTTAGACCATTAGATATCAATTCTTTTATTTTTGAAACATTGCAATCGTGTGAAATGCCAACTACCCGCATAGAGGGAACCAGATTCATGGTCTTTGACAGGTCCACAGAGTTAATACGATCAGATGTATAATCTACCAACAACACTTCAGGACGAAGCTGCACTACCCCCTCCATAAACGCCTTTGCATCACTGGCAGTGCCAACTACATTGATCTCATCATTCTGTGAAAGCACATTTTTCAAACCCTCTAGAATCAAAAGGTTTGCATCAGCAATAAATGTGCGTATTGGATTACTCATCGAGGTCAAAATTATTGAGAATCATTCTAAATAACCTATATCAACCTGAAATAATTTCAAATTCTTTTCCCTCTTCCGCCAGATGCACATTTTCAAAAATGGCTTTAGCCTCTTCCAAATGATTGGACAACACCGTATAACGTGCAGAAAAATGCCCCAAAAGAAGTTTACCAACTCCAGCTTTCGAAGCGATTTCCGCAGCTTGCTTAGCGGTTGTGTGATAGGTTTCTTTTGATCGTTCCTGCTCCGATGCTAAAAAGGTGGCTTCATGATAGAGCACATTTACCTCACGGGTATGATCTATGGTTCGCTGAAGAGGAAGGGTATCCGTACAAAAAGCAAATTTTCTAACTGGAGCTGGCGGTAAAGTAAAATCTTCATAATTCAAAAAACTTCCATCAGCTCGCCTAATGCTCTCCCCATTTTTTAAGCGAGGTATTTCCTCTATTTTAACTCCGGCCGGGCCACCTTTTTCCGGCAGATAAGTTCGTTCCCGTTGCTGCTCTTCAAAAACGAAAGCGTTGCAAGGCAATCTATGTTTTAGGTTAAACGTGCGCACAATCACTTGTTTATCCTCATAAATACTGACCTTTTCATTATAAGAAGTTGGGAGCGCCTGAAAACTAAGTTCATAGCTAAGTTTTTTTCCGGCAGAATCCAATTGAAGTCGCATAATTTCCTCCAATTGAGTTGGTGCTATGACCAGCAAAGGTTTTGTTCTGCCCAATAAGTGTAATGAGTTCAGTAATCCTATTAAACCAAAATAATGATCTCCATGCATATGCGAAATAAACACCACTTTGATGCGTTGCATTTTCACATTAAACCTTCGCATTTGCATCTGAGTGCCCTCGCCACAATCGATGAGATAGTAGTGGTTGTCAACATTAAGTAGCTGCGAAGTCGGGTTTCTTCCGTTTGCCGGAAGCGCTGAATTTGAGCCTAATATGGTAGTACTGAATTTTGGAAAGCCCACACTCATTTAGCGCACAATAAATCGCATTGATCGCTTGTATTCTCCCTGTTTTAGCGACACAAAATAAACCCCGGGCTTGTTATAAAACCTGGCCAGTGAAATTTGATTCTCACCTCGCTTACCCAGCGACTCCATATGCATAACGTTATTTCCAAGCAATGAATACACATCCATCACATAAAGGTCTGTTGAGGGGAGATCAAACAACAAATTGGATCGCTCAGAAATAGGGTTTGGAGTGACAATAAATTGGAGTTTTGAGTAATCTGCTTCGCTGATCCCAACTGCTACACTATCCAAGGTGATGCTATAATCTGTTATTTCATAAGGCAGTTGGATATTGGGTTGAGATAAGTAAAATGAAAAATCAGCGGTGATGTCCCATGTTTTAGCATCGGCATTATCCTTCGTCACACCAAATACTCGAATACAGCCGTAACTTCCTCCTTCAAAAGAACAGTTAGGAGTATTACAGTCATATTCAAACGTGCCAGGTAACCCGGTCACGTCATTAAGTTTCAGACTGTCAACCTGTGCTGTAAAGGTCATGTAAGTAGTGTCTTCAGGAACATGAATAGAAATTACAGCTTCGTAAGGCACCCAAACAGATCCACTTGGAAGACCTTCGTTTTCGTCTGGTGAATACAGACCTGAAATCGTAGAATCAGGAACGCACTGGGTATAACTAAGTTTCGGAGTTAAAAACGGGATAAAAAATAAAATAAATAGTGTATGTTTTAATTTCATAAGCTTAATCGTTGTCAATTTCCCGACCTACTTCCTCCATCAGCAAATAGTCGATGGCCTCTTGTTCCGTAGGCGTGATACTTAAAATAGATTCTAATTGTGATATCTGAATCAGCTTTTTCACCATATCGCTGAGGTTGCAAACCACAAAGGTACCGTTGCTGTTTTTACATAATCGATTACCCACAAGAATTGCGCTCAAACCTGATGAATCACAATATTTGGCCTTAGCCATATCAAAGACTATGTTTTTTATGCCTTGGGTATTAAGCTCAACAAATTTGGCTTTAAGCTCAGGAGAAATAATTCCTCCGACTTTGTCAGCTTCCACCCTAACAATGCTGTACTTATCTGCCGATTCGATTGAGAAATTCATAGCGTGCATTTTTTGATCTAAGCAAATATATCAAATTCAAGGGGTAGATTTCGTTTGACCGGCAAGAAGATAAAGAACAGCCATTCGTATAGCTACTCCATTTTCTACCTGATCTAATATGATGCTGTATTCACTATCTGCTAAATCACTGGTAATTTCAACTCCCCGATTGATCGGCCCTGGATGCATGATCACGACATCTTTTTTATCCAGGTCTTCCAGAAGCGCTCGATTTAAGCCAAACTGCATGGTATATTCCCTCAATGAGGGGAAGTATTGTATTTCCTGGCGTTCTAATTGAATGCGCAGCATATTGGTGACATCACACCATTGTAATGCCTCCCGAAAGTTCAGCATCACTTTCACTCCCAACGCTTCTATATGTTTAGGAATCAATGTTGCCGGGCCACAAACCCTTACTTCAGCACCAAGTTTTTGCAAGCAAAAGATGTTTGAAAGCGCTACACGCGAATGGAGAATATCTCCCACAATCACAATTTTTTTACCCTTTAATGAACCTAGTTTCTCGCGCAATGAATAAGCATCGAGTAAGGCTTGCGTTGGGTGTTCATGAGCGCCATCTCCCGCGTTGATAATACTGCAATCTACATGACGTGCAAGATGAACACATGCTCCTGGATTGGGATGACGCATCACCACCAAGTCCACTTTCATCGCCAAAATATTGTTGACCGTATCTACTAAAGTCTCTCCTTTTTTAACGCTCGATGACGATGCAGAGAAGTTAACAACATCGGCTGAGAGGCGTTTTTCGGCTAATTCGAAGGATAGTTTCGTTCGTGTTGAGTTCTCAAAGAAAATATTGGCGATGGTAACATCACGAAGCGAAGGCACCTTTTTAATCGGCCGATTGATAACTTCCTTAAAATTATCAGCTGTTTGAAAGATAAGGTCAATATCCTCCCTGCTTATGTCCTTGATGCCAAGCAAATGTTTTGTACTCAACTTTGTCATTGATCTTCGCTAAATAAGGTGACACGATTGTTAGCGTTATCCTTGCTCCATTCTACTTTCACCCGCTCCTCCTGAACAACATCTACAATGCGGCCGGTGTAATCGGGCTGAACAGGAAGTTCACGGCTAAACCTTCGATCGATCAAAACGAGTAATTCTACGTGTTTTGGACGACCAAAATCGAGCAATGCATCAAGACCGCTTCGCACCGTGCGCCCGGTAAACAAAACATCATCGATCAATATAATTTCCTTTCCTTCAATGGAAAAATCCATTTCTGTGCTTGAAGGAACAAGCATTTCTTCTCTCCTCCTAAAGTCATCGCGATAGAAGGTCACGTCAAGTTTGCCGTGAAGAATTTTTTGGTTTGGTTCGAGCTTCCTGAGTTGACCAACGATACGCTCTCCCAGCTCTACCCCTCGTGGTTGTAAAGAAACAAAGGCCAGGTTTTCGAAATCGGTGTGTTGCTCATATACTTCGTATGCGAGCCGGTCGAGTGTATGACTCAACGCCTGATGATTGAGCAGTGTTCTTCCTTTCATGGAACGTTGCAAATATAGTGGTGAAAAGGGCAAAAAAAATCCCTCCCGATATTAATCGGGAAGGATTTGAATTATGATGAATAGAAAAGCTTACTTCTTCTTTTTACTTCCTTTTTCAGCTTCTTCCATTTCTTCTTTTAGTCCAGATAAAACGCCAAGATCACCAAGGGTGGTTTTTTCCTGAGATTCGTTGATCTTCTTCATGGCCTTGCTCTCGCCTTTGCCTTTTGCAGATGATTTACGTTTCTTATCTCCACCTCCGCCAACTGAAGCATCCATGTCTTTCTCAAATGTTTTTGTATGAGAAACGATGATCTTTTTGGCATCCTTGTTAAACTCGATGATTTCGAAGTCTAAAGTTTCATCATTAGCCGCTTTTGAACCATCCTCTTTTGCAAGGTGACGGCTTGGAGCAAATCCCTCAACTCCATAAGGTAAGTTTACAACTCCACCTTTATCATTGCGCGAAGTGATGGTTCCCTGATGAATTGACCCGATTGAGAATACCGTTTCGAATACATCCCACGGATTTTCTTCAAGCTGTTTATGTCCTAAGCTGAGCCTTCTGTTCTCCTTATCGATTTCAAGAACTACAACTTCCATATCCTCACCGGTTTTGGTGAATTCAGATGGATGGTTGATTTTCTTACTCCACGAAAGGTCAGAAATATGAATTAAGCCGTCAATTCCTTCTTCCAACTCAACAAAAACGCCAAAGTTTGAAAGATTGGTTACGCGACCTTTATGCTGGCTTTGAACCGGATATCTTTTCTCAATATCTTCCCAGGGATCTGGTGTCAACTGTCGAGTACTCAATGAGAGCTTGCGCTCTTCACGATCAATCGCGATCACTTTAGCTTCCACTTCATCGCCTACTTTAAAGAATTGGTCGGCAGTGCGCAAGTGTTGTGACCAGCTCATCTCAGAAACGTGGATCAATCCTTCTACGCCTGGTGCAACTTCAACAAATGCTCCGTAATCGGCCAATACAACAACTTTACCTTTAATGGTATCGCCATCCTTCATTTCTGTATCAAGCGCGTCCCAAGGATGAGATTCTAATTGTTTAACCCCAAGAGCAATACGTTTCTTATCGTCATCAAAATCGAGGATTACCACATTGATGGTTTGATCGAGTTCAACCACCTCTTCAGGATGATTGATTCGTCCCCAGCTAAGATCAGTAATGTGAATTAAACCGTCAACACCACCCAAATCGATGAATACACCGTAAGAAGTGATGTTTTTAACAGTTCCTTCCAACACCTGCCCTTTCTCAAGGCTCTGCATGATTTCCACTTTCTGCTGTTCAAGCTCGGCTTCGATCAATGCTTTGTGAGAAACCACTACGTTTTTGAATTCATGGTTGATCTTCACCACTTTGAATTCCATTTTCTTGCCCACATATTGGTCGTAATCGCGAATAGGCTTCACATCGATTTGTGATCCTGGAAGGAATGCTTCCAAACCAAATACGTCCACGATCAATCCGCCCTTTGTGCGGCACTTAACTTTTCCTGTAACAATGGTATCGTGCTCTCTGGCCTCGTTAACACGTTCCCAGGCACGCATCATGCGAGCTTTTTTGTGAGAGAGAACCAACTGACCTTCCGGGTCTTCTGTTTTCTCAACATAAACCTCCACGTTGTCGCCAACTTTCAAGTCAGGATTGTGCCGAAATTCTGTGGTTGGAATTACTCCTTCACTTTTGTAACCAATGTTTACAACAACTTCTCTCTTGCTAAAAGAAACTACCGTACCATCGAGCACCTCATGTTCTGTGATAGAGGTAAGGGTCGCATCATAAGCCTGCTCCATTTCTTTGCGCTCGGCTTCTGAATATACTTCGCTCTTCTTGTTGATCTTTGACCAATCAAACTCAGCGCGTTGTTGTTCAAGTCCTGCTTTTCGCTCTTCAGGAGTTTGCTTTGGTGCCAACTCTTCAGCCGCTTCAGTTTCCACAACCT
>JBBDRU010000066.1:0-1604 GCA_040905305.1 Salibacteraceae bacterium
AACGATGCATCCATTGGTTTTTATGGTCGGAAATCAACCCACTACAGTGATTTTAAAATCAATCAGGCAAAAGACCCTTCGTTTTTCAACACCTTTAATAACATTATTGTGGCCGATAGCGCCAACGACAAGGATGACGCATACTGGAATAATGCCCGGCCTGACACGCTTACTGAAAATGAAGCCCGCATTTATAAAATGGTTGATACGATTCAACAACTCCCGGCATTCAGAACCTATGTAGATATCATTACGCTTTTTGTAACCGGATATAAAGAAATTAAATACGTAGATATCGGTCCATACTTCACTTTTTTCAGTTTCAATCAAATAGAAGGAATGCGTTTTCGATTAGGGGGTAAAACAAATTCAGATTTTAGCACCAAACTGGAATTGAGTGGATATGCCGCCTATGGAATTAGAGACAATCAATGGAAGTATCAAGGCGCATCGCGCATATTTTTAAGCGACAAACCCAGACAAATCCTGAGCCTATCTCACCGCAGAGATTTGGAACAACTCGGACAAAGTGCAAACGCCTGGCGAACGGATAACATTCTTTCTTCAGTATTTAGAAGAAACCCCAACAATCAGTTGAATGCTTTTGAAGAATACAAATTGGGTTATGACATCGAGTATTTTCCCGGTTTGAGTACATCCCTCACATTCAATCGAAGAGATATTTGGTCGGTTGGCACCATACCTTTTCAACGCATTACCAATGAGGGAGTCGTGCAAGATGTCAACCGCGTTAAAACATCCGAATTGCGTTTTTCCACGCGTATTGCCATCGGAGAAAAATTTATCAATGGCGAATTAGATCGGGTTAGTTTGGGAACAAAAAACCCGACAATCAGAGCTGAGGCTGCTTTTGGCATAAAAGGCTTTTTAAGTGGAGAACATGTCTATCAGCGAGCGTCCATCAACATTCAAGATCGCATAGCAATAAATCCAATTGGGCACAGCAATATCACCATTGAAGGAGGTAAAATTTGGGGCACATTGCCATTTCCGCTACTTCAGCTATACAGTGGAAACGAGACCTATTTTTATGATTCCTATGCTTTCAACCTGATGAATTTTTATGAATTTGTAGGAGACGAGTGGCTGACCTTGTTTTGGACACATCATTTCAATGGGTTGTTTTTTAACAAAGTACCATTGTTCAGAAAGTTAAAATGGCGTGAGGTCGCCACGTTTAGAGGAGCCGTTGGCAGGTTGTCAGACAAACACCGGGCTGAAATGGAGTTTCCGGATGATCTTTACACCCTGGACAAGCCCTATATGGAAACCGGGGTAGGCATCGAAAATATTTTCAACTTATTTAGGGTTGATGCTTTGTGGAGATTAACATATTTGGATAATCCAGACGTTGTACCTTTCGGCATTCGAACAACGTTTCAAATCGATTTTTAAATACGCATGAATTTAAGAGCGGAAAAGCTGGTAAAAAAATACAAAAGCAGAACGGTCGTTAACGAAGTTTCTGTTGAAGTGGAACAAGGGGAAATAGTTGGTCTTCTCGGTCCTAATGGAGCCGGAAAAACCACTACATTTTACATGATTGTCGGGTTGATCAAACCCAATGAAGGCAACATTTACCT
>JBBDRU010000067.1:0-1604 GCA_040905305.1 Salibacteraceae bacterium
TTATCCGTTCAAATCATATATGATCGATAACGTAGAAGGCGGAAATGGTGGCGTAGATATGTATGATGAAGAAGGTTATACTTCGATTGATAAATACACGACTCTTACCAATCATCGAGCGGAGGCCGGTAATACAGAAGATCGAGGAAATGATGTTATTCAAGTAGCTTCGGTTCAAGAGGTCGATTTGGACATTGGTGATGAGGAAACAGTGGTGTTTGCCCTGCATGCCGGGAAATCCATTGAAGAGTTAATACAAAGTGCTGATGCAGCTTTTGAGCGTTTTTATGGGCATTTGCCGGGAGAAAACGTTGATGGTTTTATGGAAATCAGATCACTATGGCCAAACCCAACAAGGGACAATCTTCAGTTAAGTTTTGATCTCAGCGAGAAGAGTCAGGTATTTTTAAAAGTTCATAATGCAACGGGTGATCGTGTTTTTGAATACGACTCCAATACCTTGTATGCAGGCTTTAACCTGCTGGATATCGACCTGCCCAAATTACGATCAGGATTCTATTTTATTCATATTCACACATTAGATTTTTCAGAATCATTGCCTTTTCAATACTTAGCTCGCTAACATTGAATAAATGATTTACTTTTGACCCTCTTTTTTAAAGCAACTTATGGCATTCGAACAAATTTTATCAGTTTCAGGCAAATCAGGGCTTTTCCGTTTGGTAGGACAAATGAAAAACGGAATCATCGTTGAATCCATTGAAGACGGAAAGCGTTTTCCTGTTCACGGGTCAGCGAAAGTGAGCGCCCTGGAAGAGATCAGTATTTATACAGATACAGAAGAGGTCCCCTTAAAAGAGGTTTTTACGATCATTTATGAAAAGGAAAACGGTAAAAAAGCTGTTGATCCAAAAGATGGTGATGATACGGTTAAGACCTACTTTGAGTCGATTCTTCCAAAATATGACCGTGAACGGGTTTATGTGAGTGATATGCACAAAGTGGTGCGTTGGTACAACCAGTTAATTGAGCATAAGGCATTTGACCCAAATGAAGGGAAGGAAGAGGAGAGTAATGCTGATGATGCTACCGATAAGAAAAGCGACAAAAAGGATGCGAAAAAAGCAACCAAGAAAACTGCTGCAACCAAGAAATCAGGAGCTGCAGCTTCGAAAGCCGCAGCTAAGGCATCATCTAAATCAAAAGCTGGTGGAGCTTCCATAAAAAGTACAGGATCTCAGCGAGGAAGCTAGAAAGCCAGATTGTTCAGAAAATTTAGAAGCACCTAAATGGTGCTTTTTTTATTCCCGAATAAATCGAACTTCAGGGTTTCTAATGGTCGCAAGTTCGCTTTCTATACCTGATGGATTGATGAAGTGAATCAGGTTTTGCTGCCCATCATAGATATCTGTTAAAATTCGATTTTGGATAAACACCACGCGTTGATCCTTATCAATGGGGACTTGTCCGTAAATCCAGCAAACATCTTCTTCAAATTCATATCCAAGCCATTCAATCATTCGGTTTGAAACACTGGATCCGATCATGAACTGGGCATTCAAATAATCTTTGATGTGAATGAAGTTGCGTTTGTAGTTGCTGTTTGCATTGAGAAAAACCTTCTCGTTTGATCGTTCGTTTAA
>JBBDRU010000068.1:0-9620 GCA_040905305.1 Salibacteraceae bacterium
TATGGCACCATCATAACCGTGACTTTTGTTAACGTTGCGCAAATGATGCACGAAGGTGTATTGTTGATCTATTTTCAATCCATTGTTAAAAAGCCAATCTTAATCATGTGGTTTCTGTTGACCATTGTTGCATACTTTGCAGTTGATCATCTTGTAAGTTGACATCTATATTGTACATATCGCCTTTGTGGTCCGGTGCTGAGGATTTTTTAACTCAAGGTTCAGATGAGTTTAAAGGAATGCCGGCATTTGCTAAAGTTTTAATGGGGGCGATCAACTCGGATCGTATAGAAAGAGTTTACGGAGTTTTCTTTTCTCGAAAACCATTAAAAACAAATATCTCGCCTCAATTTTCAAGCAAACTGGAAATTAGAGTAGTTCATTATATGTCTGTGACCGAGATGTTTGTGAAGCTTCCTTTTTTTATTATATATGTTTCATTTTTGATTCTAAAGTGGAAAATCAACTTAGTTTTCGGACACGGCTCTATTGGTGCAATTGGAGGTATAGCATCCAGGTTGACTGGTGTTGATTATTGTCAAAGGATTTACGGTACTTTTTTGATTAACGAAATCAACAAGCCCAATTGGATGCTCTTAATGAAACACCCGTTGGAATTTCTCGCATTTAAAATGGATTCGATTGCCACAATTATAACAAATGATGGAACCCATGGAGATAGAGTGTTTAGAAAAATAAATGGGCATACTGATCGTTTACATTTTTTGCTAAACGGAGTTGACAAAGAGTCGGTAGAATCTAAAACTAAAAGCACAACGGGAAAGAGAATAATCAGTTATATAGCAAGAATTGACAAATGGAAACGGCAGCACTTGTTGATTAATGCGTTGGTCGTACTTAAAGAGCTGGGGGTTAATGATGTACATGGGGTTTTTGTGGGGCCAATTATTAATGATGATTATTTGGAAGAATTGAGAAGTGAACTGAAAAAGCACAATTTGAATGATCGGGTCGAGTTTATGGGGGCTGTTTCAAGTTTTAAAGCTAGGGAAGTGATGATGAGTTCTTGGATTACGTGCTCGTTTTACCACACATCAAATTTGGGTAATGTGGCATTAGAGAGTTTCGCCAGAGGGATTCCTTTGTTGGCGATCAACTGCAATGATTCCATGGGTTCAATTCCTTCCGACTTGTACATTTCAGTAAGCGATAGTCCTAAAGACATTGCTATCGCCATTCAATCGTTATCAAATAATGACGATAGTTTAAATGAAATGGCTTCCAATGCCAAAGCTTGGTGTGATGAAAATCTTTTGTCATGGAACGCACGAGCAACTTATGAATTGAATATTATAAGTCGATATAAAGATGATTGAGGTATTTTTCGTTCTATATCTGTTTTCAGGAGTCATCAAAGCCTATTTGGAAACCTTTCGCGTTGATCTGGGAATTGACTTTACTTTGTTGACTGGCTCGTTGCTACTGGCTTTGGTAGCAGTGAGACTTTTTAGGAATGAGAGCTTCAACTCGACAGTTTTTAGAGTATTAAAGAGTAAAATGCTCATCGCTTTATTGACCTTTTGGTGTTGGATGTTGTTGACATTGTTTTACACAAGGTCTGAAACATACTCAAGTTATAAGGTGCTTGCATTCGGAACCAATTTTATTGCATTTTTTGTTCCGCTCGTATTGGGTAAAATGAACTTTCGATTAGTTGGTAGATCGCTTATTGCGCTAACTTTTATTTGTGGTTTAGTTTTCTTTTTCCTTTATCCCATAACACTTTATGGAAGCCCTTCAGATTATTTTTTCTTAGACTTTGGGGCGTTTCGCGGTCAATATCAGGCTGTTGGTATTTTGACGTCCTTGTCGATTATTTACATATTGAATCAACCAATTCAGTTATGGAGGGTCATCACCCTGAATATGCTTCTTTGGTTGATCATTTATTCTGGTTCTAGGGGTGGGATCATTTTTTTGGTTCTGATTATTTTAGGCCTGTTTTTGTTTCGTTTTAACGACTTACGAAAATGGATATCCTCCGTCAATTGGTCGTTAATTCATGTGCGCCAGCTTTTGATTACATTGTTTATTCTAATGGTTTTGAATGGCTTGTATGTGAGTGTTATATACGATAACAGCTTTACAAGTAAAGTTCATTATCGTTCATTTGCTAGATTAGGTCTGGTGTACGACTCTCTTTTAAAGGAAGAGGAAAGGGAAAATACGATTGAAATATTCAATTTCAAACCAACACCATCTATGAGTCATCAAGATTTCGTGAACTCGAAATCAGAAGATAGAAACACATCGATTAACGCCCGGTTGTATCACATAAAATTTAGCTATTCACATATCACCTCATCTATTAAAACATTTTTCTTCGGATATGGGGTCGGGAGTTATGGAAAAATTTACACAGGTGAGGATTCAAGAGGATACCCTCATAATATTTTGATAGAGACATGGTTTGAAATGGGTTTGGTTGGAGTTGTGCTCTTAGTTCTTTTCATGATTCTAGTAGTGAAAAATATGAAATTTGATAACGTGTATATAATGGCAATGCTCGTGTTTATGGCTCTCAATGTGTTGAAATCTTCTTCGCTGATCGATTTGAGGGTGTTTTTTGGGTTTTTGGCGCTTACTGCAATCACGAACGCTTCGAGAATAAACAGTTTTCGCTAGAATGAAAAGGGTATGCCACTTCAGTACTGTTCATTCTGCATATGACGTGCGTATATTCTACAGGGAATGCGTCAGTCTTGCAGCGAATGGTTATGAAGTGGATTTATTGATTAAAGCCGATACTGCCTACAATAAACTCGGAGTCAACGTTTTTCCGATTAAGGGTTATCAAAATCGGATCAAGCGGTTTTTGCTTGGTCAAATGCAGCTTTATCGATTTCTATTCAAGAAAAACTATGATCTGTATCACTTTCATGATCCTGAGCTTATTCCAACCGGTGTCATTTTGTTCTTGCTCGGTAAAAAGGTAGTCTACGATGTCCATGAAAATGTGGTTCAGCAAATCAAGACGAAGGATTACCTGCCTTTGCGAACAATGGTTTCAAAATGTTATGGGCTTGTTGAAAGGATTGTTTCTAAAATGTTTTTTCTAATACTAGCGGAAGATTCCTATGAGAATCATTATAGACCTTTTACGAGTCGATATCAGGTTGTTTTGAATATGCCTGACTTAACGTTTTTTAGACCATTCAGAATGCTTGATCGAACGGATTGTGAGAATGGAATATTTTATATCGGTGGTATTTCAGAGAACAGGGGAGTGTTTCAAGTCATAAAGGCTCTTAATGAGTTGAAAAATAGACGAATTAGTTTTCACTTTCATTGTATTGGAAGGTTTGACCATGGAGTAATGGAAAAATTGGAAGGAATGCCGGCCTATGAAGCCGTCCGTGAAAACGTGACGTTTTACGGACCATTGAGCATTGAGGATGGGTTTGTTATTTCTCAAGAATGCAAGGTGGGCGTTTCCATTCTTAAACCAATTGGCAATTATGAGTGGTCTTATTCTACCAAGATTTTCGAATATATGGCCGTGGGCTTACCGGTAATTACTTCAAACTTTCAGCTTTACAGGCAAGTGGTTGAGCGGCATCGAACAGGAATGTGTGTTGATCCTTTACGGGAGAGTGAAATTTCAATGGCTTTGGAGAACGTGTTAACCTCGGATGACCGAGTAAATACTTTTGCTCAAAATGGTGTCAAAGCTGTGGAGGAAGAGTATTATTGGGGGAGGGAATTTGAAAAGCTACTTTCAGCATATAATAACCTGATAGAGTGAAATGCACGAGAAATGTGAGTGTTCACCTGTCTTTAAGTTAACTTATTACGTCTAAAATATTAACTGTAATTTTGTGAACATGGCTGAGACTGCGCACATGGGGCGCGCTACTTGACATTTCTCGTTTTACTACTGTTAAACGTTTTTTTTCGCACCATCAAGTATGACAAGATATACCTGAACCCACCCTTAGACGGGTTAAATCTGTACAGAATTTGTGAAGAGTTTATTAACTATTACAACAACAAAAGATCGCACTCATCCATCGGGAAACGCCCACCTATAAAGGTTTACAAAATAGCAGCACGACAAATCAACAATCAACACGAGTTATGAGTCTCCCCCGACCCACCTCGTTTATAATAACAATAAACTTAAATTTGAATTAATTCTGTCCTAAAGAGGTCGACCACTTCAGAGTGAAAAAATCATGTCTCATTTCGGAAGACTTCTTTGTTAAATGCTGTATAAAACTGCCTCCACAAATCGCTCAGAAAGCACCTTTCTTGACAATTCAGTGTTCACTGAAAGTGCCTTTTTGTTAATAGCATTCATTTCTTCTGGATTCTCAAATAGCCGCTTAATGCAATCGAATATTAACTGGGCTTGGTCAGGCTCAAACTGAAAGCCTACCCCGTATTTTTCAACAAAATCACCGGCTTCACTTACAGGAGTAACTATAACCGGAATGCCCGTTCCAATAAACTCCATTACCTTGCTTGGAAATGAGTTCCTGCTGATTTCAGTATTGCCTTGAAATGATATTCCTATGGATGCTTGTGTAATTATTTCAGGCATTTTTTGGTGAGTCAGCTCACCTCTATGTTTCAGGTTTGGAATACTCTTCTGTCCTTCTAAAATTATTTCTGATCTGTTTCCCCAGCCATAAACCCAAAACTCAATCGGCAATTTGGCGTTATGGCAAAGTTGGGCAACTTTACAGATCAACTCTGGCTGTTGAAACTTCCCCATGTTACCATGAAATAATACTATGAACGGATTTAGACTTAATGTCTTAACAGGCTTTATATTACCTGCGAATCCATTACGCAATAGGTATATCTTATTTAGGTCGCCAGATTTTATAACCAACTTTTTTACAATTCGCTTTGTGACAGTTATGGTTTTGTATGAATTTCGATAAATCCACTTCTCCACAGACTTTAACCATCTACCAATCAAATAATCAGGATCAATTAATCCTTCCGTGAAATAAACTTCTGGATACTCATCACGCACGTCAAAAATATAAGGTGTGCCTTTTATTTTGCATGCCAACACGGCCATAAAAGCAATGGTAAATGGTGGACTGCTTATGAAGAATATGTCTGATCGGGTTAATAACACACGGATGAAAACTTCCATTCCAAAAACCAACTCTTTTATTAACCGTATATAAACTTGATCCCGATTAGAAGCAACAGGTGTTAAAAGACACTGTGTGTTGTATTTGTCAACATTTTGAGAGGCAGAAGAAGTAATAATTGATGTGCTTATTTCTTTCGATATTAAAGCATCTGCAATATATCTAAGACGCACTGCCATTGCTTGATTTACTGGATAAAAAAGCTGGCTTACAATGCAAACGGATGACACGTTTGCGTTCGATTTACTTTTCATAGAGCACTTTTACTCGAATGGTTGGAGTATTCATTCATGCAAACTTCAACAATTTTGAGCAATAGCAATTTACTAAATCGCCTTATCCCTTAAACTCATATCGATAGCCAAGCGATACAAACATTGTTTTTTTAAGTGGAGGATTGGATGCGGCTATAAACCTTCCAACATCGATCGAAACCCCAAATATTCTTGCTCCGAGGCCAAGTGAAACGATCTTTCGGTTCCCTTTGTTCCGCGCTTCATGCATTAGTCCTTGCCTAAACAGTAGAGAAAACCGGGAGCCAGGCTTAAACTCAAATTCATTTCCAAAATGGTGAATTATCTCACTGATTTCTTCGGCCAATTTAGATCCTGGAACAATTTTAGGATTTCCATTTTGATCCATTTCAATCGTTCCCGGAGCGTCATAGAACGATTGATACATTCCCTGAACGGCACTAACATCCGTTGAATAACCCGAAATGAGTGATAATCCTGAGGATATTTCGGGGTACCCTGATACCCTGTCAGATGGTATTAACAAAGGAGGTGTGGGTACCAAAAGCTTGGTCATTTGATACCCAAAATGATTATTGATCTCAATATTATTTATTCTGTGCTTCACGCCTATCATGCCTCCGATTTGCAGGTTTGTTGGTAGGAATAATGAATTCCTCATCGGTCCATCTTCTGATTTTTGCCCTATTTGAAGCACTGCAGCTCCAAGCTGAAAATCAACAACGGTTTTTGCGGTATTATAAATCTTGTTTTCATACGCCAACCCCAAATCTCCACCGATTGATTGAGATTTGTAGCCAAAATAATCTTTGAAGTAATGCCTGAAGGCAACTCCCATTCTAAAATTTGGCGTAAGCTTCAAAGCATAGTTACCCTGCACAACCCGTTCAAAAATTTGAGGCAAGTTATTGTTAGCATCATTGATCAGTATCGCATTGAACTTCAAACCGACAGCGCTACGTTCAGAAAACTGCCCTGCTTGATAAGCCCCTACTAACGTATAGAAGGGTGAGGAATTTCGTAACCATGGGGTCACGTTAATGCCTGTTTCTACATACTTTGCATCGGTTGCAAGTAAGGAGGGGTTAGACAAGAAGCTCGTAGATATACTGCTGCCAGAGCCAACTACACCCAATGATCCCATGCTATGCTGACGAGCATCTGTTGGGATTTGAGCCGTCTGGAAGTTGGTAGGTATCACATTAATCGGTAGATCAAATGAAAGCTGTGCACACAATTTTGTTGCCGATATCAAAAATGGAAGAGATATGATCAATCTCAAGCGAAACAGGTCAGGCTTACCCATAGGAAAGTCGAAAATAACAAATCTGACAAAATGAAAGTATTTCGGTCAGCATCAAACGCAGTGCATTTATGCGCACATTCGCAACATGACGATAGTTGATTGGGTAGGTAGCTTAGGCGTATTTATGCTTTTGCTGGCCTATTTTCTTGTTGCACTGAATGTGATTTCAGCCAAGGGTTTGGTCTATATTTTGTTGAACCTATTTGGAGCACTCATAGCCGGTGCAGCATCATACCTACTGAATTATGTGCCTTTCATTATCCTTGAAGCCGCCTGGGTTCTGGTATCAGGTTTTTCCTTTTGGAGGTGGGTAAGGGGAGTGCGTTAAAGTGAAACCTTTTTTAATAGCTTAATTAATAGGTCATAAAAAAGGCCACTCCGTTAAAGAGCAGCCTTAAAATGATTTGCTTATGATTTATAACTTGGTTACTCGGAACGTACCGATTGTGGCGTTATCGTGAATAACATTCATAAAGTACACTCCTGAAGGGAAATCGATTAAATCAATGCTTTGTACTTCACCCGCATTTGAAGTTGATCCGCTTACGCTTTTGATCATAGCACCGCTTAAGCTATAAAGATCGAATCGTAGATCACCGCTTACATCTTCTGACAAGCTTACGTTGAGCATTCCGGATGTTGGATTGGGGTAGTAGGTGACTTTACTCGACAGAGTAGATTCAATACCTACAGTAACGGTGATGACTATTTCATCAGTGCTCGAACACCCTTCACTATTTGTAACCGTTACGCTATACGTGCCGCTTTGAGTAACATCAATGGTTTGGGAAGTAGCTCCAGTACTCCATAGATAAGTATCTCCGGGGTTGCCTGCATCCAGCGTTAATGTTTCACCATCTAATATGGTTGTATCATCGCCCAAAAGAACCAGAGGTGCAACAATTACATCGAGTTCAGCCGTGTCTGAACCAATACAACCGTTTTCAGTTGTCACTGTAACAGCATATGTTCCGCTAGACGCAGCGTTGTAAATCCTATTGGTGTCACCATCATTCCACTCATAAGTTGAACCGGGGTTACCTGCATCAAATTCTACCACTTCACCACCGCAGATGCTGGTGTCTTCTATATTGATTTCTGGAAGCGGATAAACGAAGATTTGAATCTCATCCGATGCCTCACATACACCATCTGTGGTAACAGTTACTGAATAAATTCCAGGAAATGACGTGGTAACAGTTTGCGTGGTCATTGATATTGACCATTCATAGGTCGCATTTGGGAAACTTCCTGCATCGAGTACATATGTTCCAGTTTCACCTTCGCAATGGCCAAGATCTTCACCAAGGTCAACGGTTACAGGGTCATATTCAGTGACGACTATGGTGTCTTGATCAACACAGCCGTGTTCGTTTGTTACAATAACGCTGTAGGTTCCTTCAGTAGTAACGGTAATAGAGTCAACGGTGTCGTTTGTACTCCAAACAATTGAATCACCAGAATTTCCAGCATAAAATACTTCGTTGAAACCAGAAGTGGAACAATAGTCAATATCAGGCCCGAGTTGTACATCAGGACTTTCGAAGACCACCACTCCATTATAGGTCAAAGTGTCATTGCCGTTTAATGTGTCGTTAAATAAAACGGTATAAGCCTCTATGTTATAGGTACCTCCTGTGAAGTTGTTTATTGTTCCAACAGTAACGGTGTCTGTTGTTCCTGGAAGGAGCGGAATGGTATAATTGGTCATGAAGTTTGCGGTTCCTGACCCGGTAATATCAACATAATAAAAGAATGTGTTGGGAATGTTTTCTGCAAAATTCTTTATCACAACTTGAACTGGAAAGTTGCTATCCCCACACAATGGAGTTGGACTTACAATTTCTGAAATACCAACATCATTTAATGGAGCATCGCTCACACAAAAGGAATCATAGTAGGTAAGTGGTGTTTGTGATCCGTTGGCAGAAGAGAAAAAGTTAACGGCATTGAATTGGCCACCAAAGTTGGTTGAACCCAATGAGAATTGCCAGCCAACATCTGTATGTGTGCCGTTGATTTTGACATAAGCTGTATCATCATCAAGGTTGATAATATGTTCAACCGTATTCCATGATCCCACATTAAAGTCAAAACTTCCAATAGTCGCTGTGCCATTGGTTCCTTCTTCAATGGTTGCTACTCCGCTGGAGTCGAGATAAACTTCAATTGCCCATACATTTGTCAAACCAGTATAGTTGTGAAGGATGTTGTAATAGCCACCATTTCCTTGTGGTAAATAAAAGTCAAACTTAACGCTGTGAATACCTGAAGTTTTTGGGGCGAATTCAGCTACCACGTCCGAAAAGCTATTAGGTCCACTGTCGTGTATTTTTAATGACTGAGATCCTGTGCTAGCAAAATTATTGCTGTATTCTGCGTCACCATCATCGCCTTCCCAGCCGATAAAAAGCAAAGATTGATCTTCGATATCTCCCAAGGCATAATGATCCATGCTGTCACAAAGTGAAGTGTCCATTTGTACCATCTCGGGGCCTGCCCAGGCACTTAAGTTAGTCGCTCCGCAACTGTCGCGAACATAGAATTCATAAGCAACATTTTCGAAAAGGTTATTCAAAGTAACGGTTGTGTTGTTGGTGGTTAAATAATTTCCGTTTCCCTGAATGAATCCAACAGGTCCGTATTCGATGTTGAAATCATTAGCTCCACCAGAAGTCCAACTAAGGTCGGACGAAGTAGTGGAGTTAGCTGTTGATGATAAACCGGATGGTGCTGTGCATTGCGCGTTTGCTTTGTCGTTCAATCCCAATCCTAGCGTGAAAAAGAGACTAAATAAAATGGGTAAGTATTTGTTTTTCATGGTCTAAATTTAATTGTTTGAGTGATGGTAATAATCCTTTACCGTATATAAACGTATTTTATGCCGTTGTCGTTGGCTGGTTTCTAAATCTTATTTTAAAGTCAAGT
>JBBDRU010000069.1:0-9598 GCA_040905305.1 Salibacteraceae bacterium
CTTCAGATTTTTACTTTTACGGAAAGTTTGATGGCAGGTTTATCAAATGGGAAGATGACCGTTTTGCTAAATGGGATACAAACTTTGTTTATAGAAATATTCCTGAAGAAAACGGAGACTTACCTTGTATCAATGACTCCTCGAATATTTGGTTTGAGCAGGTTACTCGTTTTATTCGTCCTGGAATTCCTGAGCATAGAATTGAGATATTCATGTATGAGTGCATCGAGTACTATGACACTATCCTTGCAAACCCTCCATTTTATGATGAAATTTTGACTAACTTGAGCTTGCTGGATAGGGGTACTGCTCAACCTTTTAGCGCCACCAACTATGGGCGCACGGGGTTTAAAGTTGTGTACACAGACGGTGAGCGAAACAAATGGGAAACGAAGTCTGGTAGTGGTCAGTTGAATGATACTTATTTAAGGGTTACAGATTTTTATCCCCGAGACGTTACGCTTGACACGTTGGATACGCTGGGTATGTTCATCATCGAAGGAGAATTTGCCGGTCGCTTGTACAATGGAAATAATGAAATTCCAGTAACGGAATCAAAATTTAGAGGACGTCTCGTTCCTCGTGTTTCGGATAATTAATTTACTTTCGCGCTGCTTTTGGTTTTCAACTTCGGTTGAAATTAAAAGGGAATCTGGTGAAGGTTTTAGAACCCACTCCAGAACTGTCCCCGCAGCTGTAATCCTGTTCCTGATTTATCAGGTTCATTGGTTCGAGCAACTTTAATCCACTGCTTTTTAGCGGGAAGGAAGTTCGAATCGGGAAAGTCAGAAGACCTGCCAAATGCACATAACGAAAAGCTTTCGGGAATAAAAGCTGATCGGTGATTGCTCTGGCATTCCCCAATCTATTTATCTCTGATTGTTTCTCGTGTTTTTTTAGTTAAATTTTTAATCAAAACACACATGAAACATGTAATTTCTCTCTCGCTTTGTGTATTAGCAACTCAATTAATCATTGCTCAAACCCAATACACCGAAACCTTCGATTCATTCAATGTTGAACCAGATACTTTTCTGAATGGATCAGATGGGACTACCGTATTCAATGGAACGCATCTGAACTTTCCTGTGGGTTATGATACCGTATTCGATTATTGGGCTTCAGGTGTTGCATTAAGTACCATGACTGACACGGCAGATGGCACGTTTACCAACCTTTACAGCGCTTTTACCTCAAGTCCTGACAACAACACATATGGTGTTGCTAACCTTGGGGAAGGAAGTGTCGAAATCATTGGCAACATGATCCTCGAAACCAATTATCGCTGGGAATCTGTTGATGTTGCTCCGACAACCTATTTGTATAAAAGTATGCTGTATGGCGATGCTTTTGCTAAAAAATTCGGAGGTCCGAGCGGTGATGACCCTGATTATTTCTTTATCCGTTTTTATGCAGGCAGTGATAGCCTTGACTTTTATCTTGCAGACTTCAGGTTTGAAGATAACACTGAGGATTACATCATTGACGATTGGACAACGGTTGACCTCACTTCATTAAGCTCAAGCTCACTCAACCTGAGTTTTAAGCTCTTCAGCAGTGACACAGGTGCTTTTGGAATTAACACACCGCTTTTCTTTGCACTTGACAACCTCAGCCATAGCCAACTCAATAGTGTCGATGTTAGTCATGCTGATGAGAGGTCGATATGGAGCGATGGGCAAAGGCTGCGTCTTCAGGGGTTTAACAACCCAAAAGTGGAGATATTTGACCTTCATGGGCGCTTGATTTATTCGATAAATCATGCACAAAATGATGTGATTAACCATCAAGCTGCTCATCAGCTCATTTTAGTTAAGTGCACAGGAAATCATAGTGTTAAGACCTTTAAGCTTTGGCATTGAAAAGAATAATTTTAATTGCGACTGCAGCAACAGCTTACTTTTCTGCCGCGAATGCTCAGGGATCATTTTCTCCCCAAGTGGGCGAAGTGGGTTCTAATGCCATTCATAAAGATTCAACGGCTTTTCGTGATTGGGCGATTTCGTGCTCGGCAGAAATCGGATTACGACAAATAGACGAGCCTGATTCAGGGTATGCCAGTGCAGGAAGCACGGTTTATGCTGTTGGCAAAGCAGATGCACCGCTTACGCTAAGCCTTGGTGACGGTGGTAGCGCTACCTTGCAGTTTTCAGCATCATTTTATGATGGCGATGGTCCTGATTTTGCAGTTTTTGAGAATGGCTTTGGTCAGGGCGAGGATGCGTTTTTAGAGTTGGCATTTGTAGAGGTAAGCTCAGATGGGGAGAATTTCGTTCGGTTCCCGGCTGTTAGTGAAGTAACTGTTGCTACTCAAAAAGGAACGTTTGAATATACAGACGCCCGATTATTGCAGAACCTTGCAGGTAAGTACATCGCCAACTTTGGAGTTCCTTTTGACCTTGCTGATTTACCTGATACGTCCATTCTGGATAAACATCACGTGACACACGTGCGAATCATAGACGTTGTAGGAGTAATTGATTCATCTTTTGCAAGTTTTGATAGTCAAGGGAATATTATCAACGACCCATGGCCAACTAATTTTTCGCAAGGAGGCTTTGATCTTGATGCGATTGGTATCATCAATAGTAATATCCCATTGTCAATCTCTGAGTTTCATAAAGATAATAATACAGAAAGCATGCTTAAACATGACCTTATGGGCAGACCGGTTTACGAAGGTCAAAACTCCGATTTTCCGCGAATGATCATCGATGCAAATGGCAATAAGAGGGTAGTGATGGGCAGATGAAACTTCAATTGGTAATAACGCTGATTATCATAGGTGTTGCAATTGGCTTGCAGGCTCAGGAAGTGCATGCTTTGAAAGAAGTTCAAGTCGTTGACAGTGTTGCAAGTCGATTGTCAGCATCTGTTTACATGAAGTTTGACGAATTGGATCAACCGGCTCTTCACAACGACCAAAATTTGTCTCAATTTTTATCGTACCGAACCGCTGTAAACTTCAAAGACTATGGCCCGGGCATGCTCGCCACGCCCACATTTAGGGGCGGAGACGCCAATCACACACAAGTGTTGTGGAATGGTCTGCAGATCAATTCGCCCATGTTGGGAACAATGGATTTTAGCATGTTGCCGGTAAAACAATTCTCGTCCATCGGAGTGATGACCGCCAATTCGAGTAATCTATATACTTCTGGTGGATTAGGAGGGGCTGTTAACCTTATTCAAAACCCCGACTTTCAAAACCAAACTGCCCGTGCTAATTATAATACCGGTTCTTTTGGTGGTCTGGGAGCCATGGTCAGTTTCAACATGCCCTTTAAAATAGGAAAAATCCCTATGGTAGTTGGCTCAAGTAATGAACAGTTTTCGACTGCGAATAATTTTCCATTCATTGATGTGAGTAGCAAACCTTATGAGAAACGAACATGGCAAAATGCAGCATTCAACCGACAGAATAACTCCGCGTTCATCGGGGCAATGCCAAATGAAAAATGGATGCTTCATGCTATTTATTGGAGAAATAATACCGAACGAAAACTGCCTGCACCCATCAACCTTAAATCAAGTGTTGCAGAGCAGTACGATGAAGCCCACCGGGCTCTGTTCAGTGTACAATGGCAGGTGAATGACCGTTTAAAGCTTTCTTATAAATCCATGTTTGAGGATAACGCTAATCGATATCAGGACAGCGCGATTAATGTCAACAACAATAATCATTACTTGAGTAGCCAAAACCAGTTGGAAGCCAATATGCATTTTTCCAGAAAGTTGGAACTTTCGAGTAGGTTGAGTTCAACAATGATCAGGGCGCAGAGCGAGAATTACTCAGAAACATTGGATGCAGCGAGATTAAGTGGAATGATACTGGTGAAGTACAGGCTATTTCAAAACAAAGTTGAGGCAGAAGCCGGGTACCGATATGAACAATTCATGTCAAATCACGGTGTCACACCCTTTGGAGGAATCACCGTAGAGCCGATTTCGTCATGGCCTTTTAAGTTTTTTGCATCTGCTTCAGAGAATGTACGCTTCCCCACTTTAAACGAACTGTATTGGCAACCGGGCGGAAACGACAACCTTAAAGTAGAGCAGGGAAGAACCATTGAGAGTGGTATTCGGATTAAAGAATCAAGGCATTCATATTCGATAACAGCGTTTAGAGGTGTCTTTAACAATAGGATCAGGTGGCTTCCGGTGGGAACTGTTTTTGCGCCAACTAATGTCTCTTATTCTGAAACCACAGGGTTGGAATGGCTGGGTAATTCTGATTTTCAATTTGGCTTTGGTGAAGTGAGTTTATCAACTAATGTGGCATATATTAATGCATTGGGCGGTAAGAATGATGAAACCTTGTTGCACTTGTCATTCGTACCCGATTTGAGCGGAAATGCTTCACTTAGTTTTTCAAAAGGAAACTTTAGGTGTCGATACGGATTATCATACATTGGAAGCAGATACATTACAAACGATCAAAGTGCTTATTTACCCACTTATTGGCTTCAGTTTGCTGTGGTTCAATATGCGATAGATGTGGGTAGTAATTTACGCTGGTTGATTGGGATGAGTGTTGATAACCTAGCTGATTGGCAGTATCAAAACATGCCCTGGCGCCCGATGCCCGGGCGCAGCATTTGCGTGCAAATCGATCTAACATGGAAATCATGAAAAAGTTTTTGATTGCGTTCGTCATGATCGGTACTCTTTCTTGCCAGAAAGACGAATATTTTGGACCTGTAACTGAAAACGATGATCAAGGAATGCAAGACAGCTCTGAAGCCGTAATTTTGATTGGATGTGAAGGAAATTTTCAATATGCAAACGCTTCTTTAAGTGGATATTACCCGCGTTTACATGAAGTAGTGAATAACCTCTATCAAACCGCTAATAATCAATCGCTCGGAGATGTGCTTCAGAGTATGTTTCAAATGGGCGATAGTGTTTTTTTAGTACTTAATAATTCTGGCATTATTCGCATCGTTGAGAAAGGCAGCTACAAGGAGATTGCAACTATTGAGGGGTTAAACTCACCGCGTTATGTAACAACATCAAACAGTCATCTCATCGTTAGCGACTTTATGGGGGGCATGCTTTCTGTGGTCAATTTACAAAGCTTGAATATTGATCAGACCATATCAGCTCCAGACTGGACCGAGCAGTTATGCAAGCATAAAGAGAGCGTTTACTTTGTCGGGAAGTCTGATTCAACCCTTAACCTACTCAGCAACGACCTTCAAAGCATTGAAACTTCCATTTTTTTGAACGCAGATGTCATACATATTGGTGTGATCAATGACGAAGTGGTTTATGTCGCGAACCGGAATAATGGAAGCGGAGTGTATAAATGGAAAAACGGGCAGGTAACACTTTTGAATCAATGGTCATCGAAAATAACGAGTGCCACATTTTCTGATGATTTCATCTATATGGTTCAGGGAAAAACCGTGAAAAAACTAGATAAATATGCCTCTGAATTATTGGTTCAGGAGCATAATGCAGAAACTCCATACGGCCTGTATGCAGATGACAATTGTGTGATGATATCAGACGCTCGAGACTATCTTTCTAAAGGCAGGGTAAGGGTTTTTGACTTAAACCTTGACTTTAAAAACGACTTGAAAGTTGGATTCATTCCGCAGTCATTTTTAAGGATTGAGTAACATTTACCTGTCATTCTTTTGACCTGATGTGCTTTGTTTTCGTCTATTTTGTAAATTCGCTACCGCTATTAAGCTTTTTATATGATGAAGAAGTCAATTGTTTTTATGGTTTTGAGCTCACTTGCAGTAACAGCATTGCTGTTTTCAGGATGTAAAGAGCAGCCACCTATTGTGATTGAAAACCCGATTCCGCCTAAAGAGCCTTCAAACCACAAGATTGAAAATTATTATTACGTGCAGTTTGAAGTGGGTAAAAACAGAGACACATCGACATATCAGGTGCCAGATGACAGCACTTCATGGGAAAACGATACCTATTTCAATTATGTTCATGAAGAGCGCAACGAGCCGATTTTTGACACCACCGACATGGAAGAACTAGACGATCCGGATGAGCGAATCAAAATCGGCTGGACGTATGCCCCGACTACAACCATGCTGAAGAAGCGATACCACGAATTGCTTTTCCCAGGTGAAGATGGTGATATTCCAGATCAAGAGGAAATCGATATGTATGACAATGACTATTTTTCCATTTCGTTTCCATGGAGCACGAAGGATACATTGGCGGTTTGGGATATCGAAGACTATCTGAACAATCCCTCCATTAAAAAAGGCCAAATAAAATGGGGCAGAGTTGGGAATAATGAATACAATGATTCCCTTTGGAATAATGATGCTCGCGAAGGTGTGGTTATTTCTTATGTTGACACCGCAGGCACAGAGTGGAGTTCTGACAATTGGCCAACCTTCCAGCCTTTTGGATACTTTGTGATCAATCAAGTAGAGGCGAATTATCGGGACAATGGCTCTTATGACATCATTACAGGTGAATTTGCTGTGAGGCTCTACAACGAGTATCAAGAAGTGAAAGATTTCCGCTCTGGCTCCTTCCGACTTAGGATTCTTGGAGAATTTGAGCGAGGGCCAGAGCCCGAATAAACTTCATTTTGACCTCCTTTGTAGGGCTTGGGCTTCTGTTCGGCTAAATCACCTATCTCATTGCTTATAGCTCGACTGCTTTATTTAATTTCGAACATTGGATAAGCGCTAATGAAACGAGCTCTCTTTATCATATTTCTTTTTTTATCAATCATCACAACTGCTCAGGACTTTACAAACCTGGCAATTGATGGATTGGTCAAGGATGACAATGGCTCAAGAATGGTTGGCGCCAAGGTTTCTTTATATAAAGACGGCAAAGAGGTTCAAAGTGAAACTTCCGAACGAAATGGTCGGTTTGAGTTCTTTTTGGCTTTCGATCACGAATTCACCATTCGGGTATCTAAACCGGGATTTGTAGATAAGATCATTTTTGTAAATACGAATAATGTGCCTGAAGAGGAACAAGCCTGGGGTTATGAATGGCCGATAACGGTTGAGCTTTTCAAGCGGTTACCAAACGTTGATTATTCACTATTAAAAGAACCGATCGGTAAAATATATTACGAGCCTCGTGTCCAAAATTTTGTAAGTGATAACGCTTATATGAGACTGATCGAAAATGAGGTTAAAGAGCTCGAAAAACGACAGAAAGCAGTAGAAAAAAATGAAGAAGATCGCATTAAGCGTTTAGAAGAAGATTTTAAAATTGCCTTAAAGGATGCACAACAAGCGATGGATGATGGTGAATATTTAATGGCTAAGGATAACCTTTTGGCCGCTCAATCCATGAACCCTGATTCTGAAGAACCGGTTCAAATGCTTCGTGAAGTTGAGGAGAAACTCAATGAAGTTGCCGGCAAAGAGGAGCAATATCTATCCGCGCTTTCATCTGCAGATCAGGCATTTGGAAATGGCAGGTATGAAGAGGCTATAGGGCTTTATTCAAAAGCTTTAGAATTAAAACCGGAGGAGGCTTATCCAAAACAACGCAAGAAAGAAAGTCAAGAACTTTTCGCAAAAGAACGTGAGGCTGAGGATGCCGCAAATCAATTGGCCGCAAAAGAAAGGGATTATAATACTGCCATTAAAAATGCTGACAAAGCATTTGCTTCCGGAAATTATAGGGATGCGAAAACCTATTATCAAAATGCACTTGCGCTAAAGAATGACGATTACCCAAAAGCACAAATTGAAAAATCTGATCAGGCATTAGCCGAGCTGGCTAAAAAAGAAAAGCGGGCAGCAGAACAAGCTCAAATAGATGAACAATATGCTCAAAAAATTGATAAGGCAGATGCCGCCTTCTCCAGCGAAAACTATAACAATGCTAAAACGATGTATGAAGAGGCCAGTGCCTTGAAAACGGATGAGTCATACCCAAAAGAACAATTAGCCAATATTGAAAAGCGCTTGAAAGAGGCTGAGGAACTGGCAGCTCAGCAAAGGGAAGAAAATACACTGAAAAAAGCTTATAGCACGAAAATTGCCAAAGCGGACGAAGCCTTCAAAAATGATAATCTTGAGGCAGCCTTGACTTTATATCAGGAAGCCGTGGAAATGAGATCAATCGAAGCATACCCCAAGGAACAAATCAAAATAGTGGAAGAGGCTTTGGTAAAGAAAACAAAACTTGAAGAAGAGCGGCTAGCTAAAGCGGAGCAGAATAAAAATTATCAAGCATCGATCAGTAAGGCAGATAAGCTCATGGATGCCCAAAAATATTCAGAAGCCAAGCAGGCATATCAGGAAGCACAAAACATAAAACCAAGCGAAAGTTATCCTCAATCACAAATAATGCTGATCAATTCCGAACTGGACAAGTTGAGCAAACAAGAGCGGTTATTAGAGGCATTTGAAGGGCACGTGGCTTCAGGAGAAGAGTATTATTCCAATGGTGGATTGGAGCAGGCATTGATCCAATTTCGGAAAGCACTGGAGTTAAAGCCAGATAATGAAGCCATCAGCATAAGGATTAAAAGTATCGATAAGGAAATCGAGGATAATAGAAGGTTAGCACAAAAACAAAAGGAAAAAGAAGAAAAAAATCGTCAATTTCAGATGTTGATGAAAGATGCTAATAACGCATTTGAGAATGAAAATTACACGCTGGCTCAAAAGAAATATGAGGATGCATTAAGAATCAAGGATGATGCCTTTGCCAAGCAACAAATCTTGAAAGCAAAAGAAGCTCAAAACGCAAAACAAAACGAAGACAATCAACTTGCGTTGGAAAAAGAACGAAAGCGCAGATATCAGGATGCCTTGGAAAAAGCTCGCGTTGAAAAAGTTTTAGGAGATCTTGAGAAAGCCAGAGAAACCTTCAATATGGCAGGTGAACACGCCAAAGATGAGACGGATCATTTAGATGAAATTGCGGCAATTGATAAGCTCATTGACGAGAAGAAACGTGAGGAAGAGCGCCTGGCACAGGAACGAAAAAATGAAGAAGCTTTAAAAGAGAAACGAAACGAATTCAATGCGCTCATCACTCAAGGCAATCAATTTGTTACACAAGGTCAGTTAGAAGATGCAAGGAATTCATTTGTTAAAGCCGCAAAACTGTTTACCGAGGATCCTTTACCCGCTGAAAAATTGGCGTTGGTTGATCGTTTAGAAAGAGAGAGGATGGAAAAGAGCGAAGAAGACCGATTTAATAATTTGGTCAGCGAAGCAAATGATCTGTATAAAAAAAGTAATTATTATACAGCTTTGGAAAAATACGAAGAGGCTTTTGAAATGAATAAAAGCTCTGCAGTAGTTAGCGAACAGATCAATCGAATCAAAAAAATAATAGCAGAGTTAGAGGCGGAAGAAGAAGTAGCCGAGGTCGATTCAAAACGAAGAGTCATTGAAGAAACGTATGACGAAGGTCGAACCAAAGTAACCGTTAGACGTGTGTTTTTTAATGGTAAAGAAGAAGTTTACAAGCGCGTCATTCACTCATGGGGTGGTAAATATTACTTTTTAGATAATCAACCAATCAGTGAACTGGTATGGAATAGAGAAACCGCTAAATAAAAAAGCATGTTTGAAGGAATCCGAAAATTCACCGCTGGCATTTTGATTCTTGCAGTACTTTTTTTCTCCAC
>JBBDRU010000070.1:0-1586 GCA_040905305.1 Salibacteraceae bacterium
CCGCACAGGAGTCAAATGCGTTTTACAGAAAAAACCTCGCTGCGGGTCAAAAAGTATTATCCATTGCTTTTGATCTTGCCACCCATAGAGGTTATGATAGCGATCACGACCGTGTAAAAGGCGATGTTGGAAAAGCAGGAGTTGCCATTGACACGATTGAAGACATGAAGTTACTTTTTGATCAAATTCCTTTAGATCAAATGTCGGTTTCCATGACGATGAACGGTGCTGTAATTCCCATTATGGCATTCTACATCGCTGCCGCAGAAGAGCAAGGAGTAACAGCAGAAAAACTTACAGGAACCATACAAAACGACATTCTGAAAGAGTTTATGGTTCGGAATACCTACATCTACCCTCCCCAACCTTCGATAAGAATAATTGGAGATATTTTTAAATACACTGCTCAAAACATGCCGAAGTTCAACTCGATCAGCATTTCGGGTTATCACATGCATGAAGCTGGAGCGACCGCAGATATTGAATTAGCATACACATTGGCTGATGGTTTGGAGTATATCAAAACGGGAATGGATGCCGGTTTGGAAATCGATGAATTTGCCCCGCGACTTTCATTCTTTTGGGGCATTGGCATGAACCATTTTATGGAAATTGCAAAAATGAGGGCGGCAAGGGTTTTATGGACGCGAATTGTCAGACAATTCAAACCACAAAATCTAAAATCAATGGCGTTGCGCACGCACAGCCAAACATCCGGTTGGAGTTTAACGGAGCAAGATCCATTTAATAATGTAGCCCGAACCAGTATTGAGGCGCTCGCTGCGGTAATGGGTGGCACACAATCGCTTCACACTAATTCGCTTGACGAAGCGATAGCGCTACCAACAGATTTTTCGGCAAGAATTGCACGAAACACTCAACTCTTTTGGCAAATGGAAAGCGATGTTAGAAAAGCCATCGATCCTTGGGGTGGTTCATACTATGTGGAAAGACTCACGGACGAGTTAATCAAAAAAGCACAAATACTCATTGATGAAGTGGAAGAATTGGGTGGAATGACCAAAGCCATTGAGGCGGGTGTGCCAAAAATGCGAATCGAAGAAGCCGCAGCCAAGAAGCAAGCTCGCATTGATAGCAATCAAGAAATCATAGTTGGCGTGAATCGATATGAAGTAGAAGACGACATGGAAATAGAGGTATTGGACGTTGATAATACGCGCGTTAGAAACGAGCAGATTGAACGGCTTGATCATGTTAAAAAAACGCGCAATCAAAAAGAAGTAATGAAATCACTCGATGCGATCACCGAATGCGCTGAACTTAACAATGGCAACTTATTGGAATTAGCAGTTGAGTCGGCTAAAAAACGCGCAACACTGGGTGAAATAAGCCTTGCGATGGAAAAAGTATTCAAACGACACAAAGCTCAAACAAGAAGCATAAGTGGCGTCTATTCTAAAGAGATGAAAAAAGACCAACGATTTGAAGAGGCTCACAAATTGGCAGAAGAAATCTATCGATTAGAGGGCAGAAGGCCGCGAATATTAGTGGCAAAAATGGGACAAGACGGCCATGACAGAGGCGCAAAAGTTATTGCTACTTCGTTTGCCGATATCGGTTTTGAT
>JBBDRU010000071.1:0-9542 GCA_040905305.1 Salibacteraceae bacterium
ACGCTAAGCATCGTAAAAATGACCATGATAAACAACACGATCAAATTAATGGTGTACATAATGGCTGGCCCCACATACATACGAACGCGACTCACATCTTCACTAATTCGGTTCATCAAGTCGCCTGTATTGTTTTGCTTATAAAACGCCATGCTCAGTCGCTGGTATTTATCAAAAACCTCGTTTTTTAAATCAAATTCAATATATCGACTCATCACAATGATGGTTTGGCGCATCAAGTACATGAAGAACCCTTTTATGATGGCTAATACAACCACTAGAACCGAGAATAAAATGATCGCAGTGGTGAGAATGGATTGGTAGCCGTCAAACATGGTTTCGTTCTTAAATGCCGGATAAACCGAAAGGGTGTCCTGAACAAAGTCAATGGCGTACCGAATTACCTGCGCAGGGAAAATCGCAAACATATTTGAAATGGCCACAAACAGAATTCCACTGAGCAAGCGCCACTTATATTTTAAGAAGTATTTATTGAGATGTGCTAGTTCCTTCATGTGCTTGACTTGCTTCTTTTCCTTGCTGACTTTATGAATAAGGTTACATTTGCCGCGCCCTAAAAAGACGGGCAAAGGTAATTCAACGCAATGGGCAAAGTTGTAACAGGTTCTTTAAAATTTAGTTGAAACGTGAAAGCACAATCGAATACACCGCTTCTTAAAATGGAGCAGATGGGGCATGAACAAATTGTTTTTTGCAATGAACCCTCCACGGGATTAAAAGCAATAATTGGAATTCACAATACGGTTTTAGGCCCGGCTCTGGGAGGAACACGAATGTGGGCATATGAATCGGAGTCTGATGCTCTCACAGATGTGTTGAGGTTATCACGCGGAATGACTTACAAAGCGGCTATTTCGGGGTTGAACCTGGGAGGTGGTAAGGCAGTGATTATCGGAGATGCCCGCACTTTAAAAAACGAAGCGCTGATGAGGCGTTTTGGTTCGTTCGTTGATTCTTTAAACGGAAAATACATCACCGCAGAAGATGTTGGGATGACTACCAAAGACATGGAGTATATCCACATGGAAACAGACCACGTGGTAGGTATCCCGGAAACGCTCGGTGGGGGAGGCGACCCTTCTCCTGTTACCGCTTATGGCGTGTATATGGGAATGAAAGCTTCAGCGAAAAAAGCCTATGGTTCGGATAATTTGAACGGAAAACGGGTGTTGGTTCAAGGTGCTGGAAATGTTGGTGGATACCTTGTTGACCACCTCATCGAAGAAGGTGCAAAAGTGATGATTGCTGATATTTTTGAGGATAAAATCAAGCAAATAACAAAAAGACACGGATCCGTGGAGGTGGTGGATGCCGCAGATATCACGGCAATTGATATGGACATTTATGCGCCATGTGCTTTAGGGGCAACACTCAATGATGAGAGTATTCCTAAACTCAAATGCCAAATCGTTGCAGGAGCCGCTAATAATCAACTGGCAGAAGAAACCAAACACGGTCAACAAATGGTCGATAAAGGCATCATTTATGCTCCTGACTTTCTTATCAATGCCGGTGGTTTGATAAACTGTTACAGCGAACTGGAAGGGTATAACCGAGAACGTGCATTACAACAAGCCGAACAAATTTTTGACACCACTATGACGGTGATCAACGCGGCTGAAGAAAGCAACCAGCCAACACATCAAATCGCCAATGAAATGGCGGAGAATCGCATCGAGCGCATAGCTCAAATTCACCGTAGCCTGTAATGAGTAAAAATGTTCCAATTTTGGTGAACAGAAGATTCATTCGAATCAAAGTGTTTCAGGCGCTCTATGCTTATCATAGAACTGCCGATGCAGATCAGTTGAAAATGGAGCGCAGCTTTTTCGAAAGCATCAATAAACTGTATGATCTTTACTTGTATTTGCTTGCATTGATTATTGAGGTGGAGGTTGCAGCACGCGAAATTTTAGAGCAAAACAAGCGTAAGAATCTGCCTACGGATGAAGACCTTTCACCAAACACTCGGTTTATAGATAACCGTGTTTTTAAAGCACTCAATAGCAATGAACGACTCAAGCATTTGATGGAGCGTTCAAAGGTTTCCTGGAAAGAGGAACACGATGATATTCGCAAAATATTTAAGCAATTCAGAGAGGATGAACAGTTTAAGCTATACATGATCAGAGAAGAGAGTAACCTGCAAATCGATAAAGAGATCATTACCTACTTGTTCAGAGAATACCTTGGTGTGAATGATTTGATTCATTCATCCCTGGAAGAAAAGAACATCTATTGGCAAGATGATTTACCAATGGCAGCGATCACACTCATGAAAACTATTCAGTCTATTCCAGAAAATGCAAACGAGAACACCAACCTACTGGCTGATCTGTATAAGAACAAAGAAGAGGATCAATTATTTGCCAAAGATCTGTTTCGAAAAGCTATTTCCTTCGACAAAGAATACAGCGATATGGTTTCATCGAAAGCAGATAACTGGGAGACAGAGCGCATCGCATTGCTCGATATGATTTTGATGCAAATGGCCTTGACCGAGCTAGAACACTTTTCAAGCATTCCTGTGAAGGTTACGCTGAATGAATACATCGAATTAGCCAAGGTTTATAGCACTCCTAAAAGCAAAGTATTCATTAATGGCGTGCTGGATAAATTGGTGGCTGAAATGAAGCGAAATGAGCGCATAAATAAGCGTGGTCGCGGTTTGGTGGAATGATCTGTGCCTTTTACAGCGGTTTTTACTCAGCTATGTCTTTTTTGTCTTTAAGAAAATCGATACTTTTTTATTTGCTGATCAACTTGTAGGTTTCTTTAGTCCGTGAAGAGTTTTCACTGCGCCAGCTTATTTTTAAGATTAAAGAACAACGGTGACCCAGAATGCAAAACAGAATTCTATTTTTGCCCGCCTAACTAAAATGAGAGAAATGAAAAACAAAATGATTGGTTTAGTGCTTTTATCGGCATTAACCCTTGCTGCCTGCGGGGGTGATGATTCAAAAGCTGAGGCGGAAGTTACAACAGAAAATGTAGAAGCGACAACTTCTATCTCTTTTGAGGAAGAGGTGTTTGATTTTGGAACCATCACACAAGGCGAAAAAGTTACCCACGTATTTAAATTCAGGAATACAGGCGATGCAGATCTCGTGATTGTTTCGGCTAAAGGAAGTTGTGGTTGCACCGTTCCTGAATGGCCAAAAGAACCTATAAAACCCGGAGCAGAAGGCGAAATCAATGTGGTGTTTAACAGTGAAGGGAAATCAGGAAAACAACATAAGCGTGTGTCTGTAGTTGCCAACACCGAACCCGCTACCACACCCGTGGCATTGAAAGGTGAAATTATTGCGCCTGAAACCGATGCTGCTTCCGAAGAAGAAAATCCAACAGAAGAATAAATGATGATACAAACAATATTTTTACAGGCAGACGGGGATAACCCGATCATGAGTTTTTTACCGCTTATTTTAATTGTGGTGGTCTTTTACTTTTTCATGATCAGGCCTCAAACCAAAAAGGCGAAAGAGGCAAAACAGTTTCGCGAATCATTGAGCAAAGGCGATAAAGTGGTTACCATTGGAGGGCTTCATGGTAAAGTGACAGAGATCAAAGAACAGTATGTGGTTTTGCAAATTGCCAATGGCATTGATGTGAAAGTTACCAAATCTGCCGTGAGCCCCGACCTGTCAACAGGAAAAGGAGAAAGCGAATTGCAGAAAGCGAAGTAGATTCTAACCAAGAGTATTTAGCCCCACTCTTTTTACTAGGGATGGGGCTTTTTTGTTGTCGTTTTGTAAGGTTATATTGACTTGTTCTGTTGACGGTTCTCGAACTTTTGTTAAGTTTAGTGAACTTTTAAATATCAAGACCATGATCTTCAAAAGGCTGACACTATTGGGTTTTATTTTTTTTTGGAGTTACCATTTAATTTCCCAAGAAGCGCTTAACAATGAGTCTGATTATCGCCACGGCATCGAGATCAAATACTCGAAGCCGTTTTTTTTTGAAAGCACCTTAGGCAGCTGGATGCCCTTACCAAATGGCATTCAATATTCGTATTCACCTGTAACTTCTGATAGATTCTTTCAGATCGGGTTGGAGTATCAATATATTCAATATAGACCAGAGTTAGTTTATGATTCTCTGTTTGGTAGGGTAGATACCCGACAATATGTCTTAGTTTCTATTGGTCTTGGTTCCAAGGTTATTAAGCGTGATAAGAGTTCAACAAAAGTCTATTTGAATGGCTGTTTTCGTTTTGGCGATGAGGATATTATACTATATAAAACGTTTAATGAAGGCCTTTTAGTAGGGTTACAACTCAGAGATATTGGTGCCTCTGCTGGAATTAGGCATGAAACCACAATCTTAAAAAAAGCCTTTATAGCTCCGACAGCAGAATTTGGATGGTTTCTTTACAGGCACGATGCTCTGCAACTGAATCCAAACCTTCAAGTCAAATCCCCACGATTTATGATCAATTTGGGGATAAGTCTAGGTCTTAATTTTGATTAACCAATAGGTTTTATACTTCCAGAAGAACTTAAAGCTAGTATCGCTACTTTTGAAGTAGGTTTGATCACTATGCCAAAACCCTCATTTTTTAGTGTAAAAGATATTTTTCAAGACCGTAGAAAATTGATCATTTTCTTGGTCTGTGTGTTGTTGGCATCGTTGAGTTGGGTGCTTATCTCTTTGGGCAAAACCTACAGCACCACGCTCATTGTGCCTGTTAAATACATCAATTTTCCTCAAAATAAAACCCTGCTCAACGAGGTGCCCTCGCAGCTAGCTGTCAATATTGAGGGCAAAGGATTCGATTTGATGCAATACGATGGTCGCCTCACCGAAGATACGTTGGTGGTGAACCTTGATAATTTACAAATGAGTGTGTTGGGCGATTATCAGCGTGGTTACCTCGATCAATCCATCATCAGTAAAAACCTGCAGGATAGACTGAATGGAGTGTTGGCCATCAACCGCGTGTTAACCGATAGCATCAACTTTTTATTCGACCTAAAGGTTTCTCGCGTTCTGCCGGTCAAGCCAAAGGTGAGTTTTACCGTGGCAAAGGGCTTTGTTTTGCTTGATTCCATTGAAAGTATTCCGCCAGAAATTGAAGTATATGGAGCACTTACCATTGTTGATACCATGCAACACGTTCCAACCTTGCCGATTGATCTCGGTGAAATATCATCAACTCAAAAATTGCGGATGGCAGTGGCCTCAACCGGTTTTCTCGCGCGAAATGAATCCCAAACCGACAGTGTAAGTGTTGAGATAAGCATCGACCGTCTTACCGAACGCACCTTTTTGATCACTCCCGAAAAGCGTAATGTACCTGATTCCATCGATTTGCTGCTTTTTCCAAATGGGGTAGAGATTACGGTGCAGATTCCTTTGAGCCGTTTTGATGCGATTAGTGATGAAGATTTTGATGTTTATGTCGATTATGATGACCTGGAAGATGACTTCATGGTGTTGCCGGTGGGATTAGAGTCTTGGCCTACCATCGCTCAAAACGTTACCATCAAACCGAATAAGGTAGAAGTGGTGAGAACGAAGAAGGAATAATGAAAGTAATTGGATTGACCGGTGGAATCGGTAGTGGAAAATCTACGGTTGCCAAGATTTTTATCTCGCTCGGAGTTCCTGTTTTCAACTCAGATGAATCTGGAAAAAATGTACTGGCATCCGATGCGGAAGCAATAAGCGCGATCAAAAAACTGCTTGGCGATGAGGTTTATGAAAATGGTGCTCCAAATAGAAGGTTGATCGCATCTATGGTTTTCAATGATGACGATTTGTTAACGGCATTAAACAACATCATTCATCCTGCTGTGGCGAGGGAAACCGCGAATTGGGTAGAGAAAAACCAATCTTCTTGCACCTATGGATTAAAGGAAGCTGCTATTCTATTTGAATCCGGTGCTTACAAAAGTTGTGATGCAGTCATCAGTGTTTTGGCTCCTGAGTCGCTTAGGATTGATCGGGTAATGAACCGCGATGGCGTTGATGAATCGCAGGTAAAGTCAAGGATTAGGAAACAATGGTCGGATGAAGAACGTGCGTCAAAAAGCGACTTCACCATTCTTAATGATGGCAAAGCCTCATTGATCGAGCAAGTCCTTGAGCTTCATAACCAACTGCTAGATGAGCGCTAGCAGAGCGATGTTTTCTGCGTGGCTGGTGTGAGGAAACATATCCACAGCCTGTGTTTTTACCAATTTGTATTTGCTTTTTAGCATGGCCAGATCGCGTGCCTGTGTGGCAGGATCACAGCTCACATAAACAATGCGCTTAGGTTCTGCTTGTAAAATACGCTCCACCACATCTGCATGCATTCCAGCGCGAGGTGGATCGGTGATCAGCACATCAGGTTTTCCATGTTCAGATATGAATTCAGCCGTCAAAATATCCTTCATGTCTCCGGCAAAAAAGGAACAATTTTTAATATTGTTGAGTGCTGCATTTTCGTTTGCATCGGAAATAGCTTCAGGAACGTATTCAATACCCACGAGTTTTTTTGCCCTATCTGCTACAAATAAGGCGATGGATCCTGTGCCTGTATATAGATCGTAAACAACATCTTCAGGCTGGATGTCAGACCATTGATATACTGTTTGATAAAGACGCTCTGCTTGATAAGGATTGGTTTGAAAAAAGCTTTTTGGCCCGATGAGGAAATGAACATGTTCGCCACTTGCCGGTCGTGCAAAGGATTCAATTATATGTTTTTTCCCGGAGATAAGCTCAGATGGACAATCGCTGTACGAGTCATTGACTTTTTGGTTTTCAATTAACCAGAATGACTGAATTTTTGGAAAAGCGCTTAGGATTAACTTGGATAGATTTCGAACGGCTTCGCTTTTTTCTTTCACGATCAGCAGTACCATCCATTCGCCTGCGCGGTTGTTTCTTAAAACGAGATTGCGCATGGTGCCGCTTTGCTTTCTAGGGTGATAAAAGGAGATGCTGAGCTTTACTGCCTCTTCATATATGAAGTTGCGAATGGCATTGTGCTCATCGTTTTGCAAATGGCATTGATCAACGTGCAGCACCCAGTCAAATCTTCCCGGGACGTGAAACCCGAGTGCAGGACCTTTCACTATTTCTTCTTCAGACCTGATTTCTTCTGGTGTTAACCAGCGTTCGCTCACAAATGTGAATTCAAGTTTATTTCGATAGTTGTATATATGCTCGGCACCTAAAATGGGTTCAGCTTGAAAATCAGAAATGCCGGCAATACGCCTGATTTGCTGAAGCACATTGCGTTCTTTGTGTTCAATTTGTTTTGCGTAGTCCAGGTTTTGCCAATTGCATCCGCCACAGTTTGAAAAATGTTTGCACACCGCTTCTACTCGGTCTGGAGATATGGTTTCAAATTCGGTTACAACTCCCTCTTTCAACCCCTTTTTCTTTCTTCTTACTTCAATACTCACCACATCACCGGGAACGGCATTGGTGGTCAGAAATACTTCACCATCTTTTTTTCCAATGACTTTTCCCTTTGCTCCAAGGTCGATAATTTCAACAGCGTTTACGGTGCTTCTTTTTTTCAATTTAATGCTTGTATAGGTGTGTTTTTAAAGCTGAAAGCGCTTCTTCCAAAAGGTCTTTTTGCAGCAGTTCAAATAGTTCCCGCTCTTCTCTTCTTACGTGTTCCTCTAGCAGTTTACCGAGTTCATCCATAGCCATTAGAATATTCAAATCGCTGGTTAAATTCTCAAACCGAACCAGAATTTCGGTGTGATCATCTTTCAGCATATAAATCAATTGGTCGATTTGAGCATTATGACCCACGACTTTCGGAAAAAGCAATTCTTCCTCGATTTGGATGTGGTTCATCAGGCGATTATCAAACACTTCCATTGCGTAACTCAGCTTTCCGGCTATATCGGTGGGCAGTTTTGGATATGCTGGTGCATCAGCTTTGAGCAGTTGAGCAAGAACGAGAATTTCATGATGATCCCTGCTCAGTGGTATGAAGGCTTCATGACGTTTCAAGACTGTCCGAGTAATTTGTCCAGTAAAATTTGTCTCAAGGTTACCATCAGGCTTTGCTTGTCGTTCTTCTTTTCAACCACTTTATCCATCACTTTAATAGCATCCGTGATGGCATCATCATCAACAAATTCTTGATTTTCTACAACGGTCATCACTTCTACAGCGGTCATGTAATCACCCATTATAGCAACATCGATGAGTAAATTGAGGTGGTCGGTAAGCTCTAATCCGCTTTGCCATGCTGCATTCAAAACATTTTGATGCAGCTCCTTTTTTTCCTGATTGCTCAAAATACCCACCATCGGTGCTACGCATGCCGGATCCTTTAAGTTGTGAATGGTTTTTTCAAGCAGCATGATCACCTCGTGAGACTGGTTTTGCAAATACAAGTCAAAAAGCGGTTCGATCATTTTTGAGTTCCCTTCATGTGGAATCCGATTTAGGGCTCCAATGATCTTGCGTTCGTTTCTTGATTTTAAGTCTCCGATAAGCTCGGTAATACGTTTCTCTCTCGCTTTATTCTCCGTCTCGCTCATTTATCATTTGATTTTATCAACACTCCAGGCCTGTGGCTTTTCACTGAAGTGAGTTTTTGTTTTAGCCCATGTGGCTTTGAAAAGATCTGAGTTTCTATATCGCTCCAGGGCTTCCGGATCATCCCATTCGCTAATGGTCATAAGTAATGATGGATCGTTTTGGTCTTGAACCAATGTTACATTGTGGCAACCCTCAAAAGCTTCAATTTTTGGTTTTGCAGCTTCAAAAACAGGTAAGAATTCGGTTACCTTGTCTGCGTAAAAGTTCATTTTTACAATGCGTATCATCATCCAAAAGTTATAATTATAGTTTCGCTCTTATCCAGACCGAGCAGGTCAGATGCATGACCCTCGTTTATTGCTATTTCCAAATATCCGCCTGAATTGAATAACGCGAGCCGCTCGCTTTTTGGAACATCTCCATAGCGCTGACTGAGATGATCAATTTCATAACCTTTATGCACAAAACCGATCAGAAACCCACGATCCTGCCTAATTTTTTTAAAGAGTGATTGATGAATATTGGAAATCGCATTTCCATACTTGTCCACATAAACAATGCGGCCGTGGATGTAGTCAGAGCCGGTAGTGGGGTGAATCATCATTCTACTCACGGTGTTTTCAACTTTTCTTCCTATCACTTCAAGCGTACCTCCGTTGGCCAGATAAGCTGCGGCCGGTGCATAAAGATCACGCACAGGAAAGGTGAGAACATCTGATTCTATATTCATAGTCAACTCTACCAAGGTATCAGGATGTTGCTCTGCTATGAGGCTCAAAAAGCCATTGTTGGCTGTCAAGATATATTGGTTTTTATAGCGAACGCCTAAATGCTCAATTTTATCTACATCCTGACTGCCCACGCCAACAATATGGATGGTGTCTTTTGGAAATTCATCCAACACCATTTTTAAGATAAATGCTGCTTCGGCAATGTCAAAATTCGCAATGTTGTGGCTGATGTCAATGATATGTGCATCAGGAAGCTGGGTTAGTATTTTCGCCTTTACCAACGCGAGG
>JBBDRU010000072.1:0-9400 GCA_040905305.1 Salibacteraceae bacterium
TCTTTGGATCAGATGAAAGGTACTCAGCACTCTTAAACGTCCTTAAAGAGTTCAGAGATTCTGGTAACACATCACCTTATCAGAAAGAGATCTTGCAGAAGTTGAATCTCAAAAGAGAAGACTTAATTACTTTGATGAATAGGTTGTATCAGGATTTTCAGTATATACTAATTACAGAAAAAACGTATCCGATTACAGAGAATAACATTCTACTTCTACCTGTATCGGGTAATGATACTTGGGTTATTGAAGTGAATCATTTAATTTCTATACCGAGGATAGGTGAAACCGTGTATTTGCCATCGTTGACAAGTGATCATCAAGGAGCCTCTTATTTTAGAGTAGAAGAAATAATTCACCATATTGAATCTGGAGTACATAGTATTGAGATTCATATGAATGATAACTGACCCTTAGATTCAAATCGGTCTGGTCGCTGTTTGAGAGGTATGAGTTGGTAAAATAGACTTCAAAACACGCCTAACTCATTGTTTACTTATTATTAATATTTTTATTTAGATACAAACAAATGCCAAAAAAACTATTTTCGATACATCACAGTCGAACCATAATGTTTGATGAAATTGAACAAATTATTGAGGCTGGGAAACAATATGACAATTATTTAGAAGCAATAGATGATAATGTAATTGGCAAAAAGTCTAAGTCGGCATTGGGATATGCAAAAACAAGTCTTGTTAGGCTTTATGGGTTTGAAAAAGATGAAGTAGCATTCAAACTTTTTATAAAAATGTGGGATGATTGCAATGAAAACGAGAAAAGATTGCTGACCTTTCTATTGGCTTTGAAGAAAGATGATCTCCTTCAGGAGTCCATTGATTTTGTATCAGCTTTAGAAGAAGGGCAAGTTGTTGATAAAAATCAACTCCAAAAGAATATAGCGAAAGTAGCTGATTACACTGAAAAAACACTTCAATCAACCACTCGTAATATACTTTCAAGCTGGAAACAGGCCGGGTTTCTTGAAGGCAAAAAAGTGGTGGTAAAGAAAAGGCCCGATATTACATATAAAGTTGTTTCATTTGCGATTGCTTTAGGTACCTTTGATAGATTAAGCGGTCAATTTTTACTCAATGCGCCATACATAAAAGCACTTTGTCTAAGCAGTAAAGAGCTTGATGATTTATTTAATGAAGCTAAAGTGAAAGATTTAATTCATTATCAAAATGCTGGTAATGTGGTTTCATTTATGTTAAATGAAAAATTTGTTGGATATGAGTAAGGTTGAATATCTACTTCACAATTTTGAAACTGTCATGCAGGAATCCTGGACAGGCGTTCTCTCACTGGAGGAGCGCATGTATTTTCTGGTATATGACCCTGCAGAGCAACGAAAAGTAGACCTGCATTTATCAGACTTTGAAAATATTACATCTAAGTCGGGTAAAAAATGGATTCACATTTCATTGGAAGGATTGTTCTCTGAATGGATGGCTCAAAATGAATACCGTGACGCATATTTTGAAGACCCAGAAGCACTGGTTGACCAACTTGAAGGGGTTTTTAAAGATTACATTTTGGATTACCTGAAAGAGAAAATTTCATCAGCTCCTCAAGAAAAAGATGTTCTTATTGCCATAACCCAAATTACAGCATTGTTTGGTTTTTGCAGGCTATCAGATATTTTAAATTCACTGCAAACAAATTTTCCAGGAAGAATTTTACTGTTCTTTCCAGGTGAATTTGAAAAAAACCACTACAGATTACTTGATGCGAGAGATGGCTGGAACTACCTCGCAAGGCCTATAACCATTTGAAACTTATGAAAAACAGCGAACTTTTTGTACTAAATCCATCTGAAAATAATCTGTTAAATGATGGGGTGGTAAACATCAACACCGCACATGATGATAATGGATTACGCACGATTAAACATGAGCTTAAAACATTCGTTTGTGAAGGTGAATATGAAGAAGGAATAAACCGGATCCTAAGTACGTATCTCAGGTACATAGATGAACCCAAGCAGCCCGCTGTGTGGGTTAGTGGTTTTTTTGGAAGCGGTAAGTCTCACCTTATCAAAATGCTAAAGTATTACTGGGAAAATTTTGATTTCGGAAATGGTCAAACAGCACGTAATATCAAAGAGCTTCCGTTTAGTGTGCGTGAAAATCTCACGGAGTTAGACCGAAAGCAGTCCATTCATGGTCAATTAGCTATATCGGGTACACTAAAGGACTTTCCTTCAAAAGATATTCGTTATTCTTTTCTACAATTGATGCTGGACTCTCTTGGGCTGCCTCAGCAATATCACTTGTTTAAGTTTGTTTATTGGGCTAAAACAGAGGGTATTTATGATGCTTTAGTTGCAGCTGTTGAAAATCAGGGTAAAAAGTTCGAAAATGAAATCCAGTCTCTATTTGTCTCTCCTATACTTGCTCGAACTGTACTCGAACTAAAGCCTGATTTTGCACTTAATGAGGGGCAGGTAAGAGAAATATTTAAAGCCCAGTTCCAAAGAGTGGATTACATTGACCGTAAACAGCTTATCTATACTATTAAAGATGAGATTTTGCCTTTTTATTACGGAGATAAAATTCCATGTACGGTGGTTGTTCTTGATGAAGTACAGCAATTTATAGGTCAGGATCAGTCTAAAACTATTGATATCCAAAATTTAGCACAAGATGTATGTGATAATTTTGATGGTAAGCTTCTCTTGATTGGCTCTGGACAAAGTGCACTCTCGGATACCCCTCAATTGAGTCCCTTGCAAGACCGTTTTTCTGTTAAGGTTAGTCTAACGGATACGGATGTGGCAAAAGTAACACGAAAAACCGTTTTAGAGAAAAAACCGAGCGTAATACAAAAGGTTGAATCCCAATTGGAAAAGTCTCTGGGCGAGATTAGCCGGAATTTAACAGGTACATCGTTTGGATATACTACTGCCGATAGAGCAAACCTCACAGCCGACTACCCCATCTTACCAAGTACACGAAAATTCTGGACTAAGATTATCAAAGTTATTGATAAGGCGGGTACATCGGGTCAGCTCAGGAGTCAACTGCGTATTGTAGATGAAAGTGTCAAACATGCAGCTGAAAAGCTATTAGGTAATGTTGTTCCAGGTGATTTTATTTTCAAACAAAAACAAACCCAATTAACCCAAAATTCATTACTTCTGAACGAAACCAACTCATTGATTGAGGAACGGTTGGCTCAGAAAAACACAGATGCTGAGAAATTTCTTGAGGGCAGAATATTAAGTGTAGTTTTTCTGATTAATCAACTACCAGATGATCTGCCAGGCGGTGGTTTAACGTCAGATAGCCAAACCATAGCTGATTTACTTGTTTCAGACCTTAATTCTTCCTCTGAAGAGTTTCGGCTTGCAGTAAACAAGGCCACTGAACGGCTGGTTGATGAAAAATTACTAATGCCTATTGGTAATGAGTATAAACTACAAACAAAAGTGGGGGCAGAATGGGAGCAAGAGTATGCTTCTCACGTTATCAAGTTGAATAATGCTGGTGATGACACCATTAACAGAATCCGTCAAGAAAATTTCATTCGTATTCTTACTGCTAATTCTAAAGGGTTAAACATCTTGCATGGGGTTTCAAAACAAAAAAGAGATTTTGAGTTATGGGAACGTACTGAGCATCCTGACACATCTACTAAACTTCATATTTGGGTTCGTGATGGATGGAATGAACGTGAAAGTATCTTATTGGAGGAAATCAGAGCCGAGGGGATGGATACTCCTTTAGGTTACCTGTACATACCCAGAGAACGGGATATAGACCTGAAAATTGAAGTTATAAAGTTTTTATCGGCAAAGAGAACCATAGAAGCAAAAGGATTACAAAACAGCCTTGAAGGAGAGCAAGCGCTTAAATCCATGGAAACTCGTATGAAGTTGGCTGAAAAAGCCATGCAAGAACTTTCTGAACGAATTGCAGGGGAATCTAAGGTTTATCTTGCCGGAGGAGCGCTGTACGACAATGGAACCCTTATGGATAACATTAAGGAGGCATTGCAAGCTATTGCAGACCGCCAATTCCCTGAGTTTAAAAGTAAAGGTGATTTCAGAGGATGGGACAAAGCTCTCAATAAAGCAACCCGTAAGGCACCTGATGCACTAAAAGAAATTCGTTTTGATGGCGACCCAAAAGACCATCCCGTTTCAGTTGAAATACTCCGATATATTGGCACTTCATCAAAACTTGGTAGAGATATCCGTAATCATTTTTCAAAAGCGCCGTATGGTTGGAGTCAAGACTGTATAGACGCTATTCTGATAACCCTAACAATCACTGAAATACTTTCAACCGAAGAACCAGAGTTACGAACGGGTACTATCAATCAGGCTGCTTTCAGAAAAGAGACGCATACACTTTCTGCCGGCGAAAAAATTAAGCTCAGAAAATTGTATCTCGATGGTAGCTTGCACTGTAAACCGGGTGAAGAGCTATTAATTTCAACTACTTATATTAACCAGCTGATCTCACTGGCAGACAATGTTAGTGGCGAGCCACCTCTTCCAAAGCCCATTAATACAACGTTCTTAAAGGAAATACTTCATTTAGAGGGCAATGAGCGATTAACAGAGCTGCTTCGTGCTGAAAATAACCTGAAATCACTCCAAAGTGAATGGTCAGCTAAGGTAGAACTGCTCAAAGATCGTAGACCGGATTGGATTCTCATTGAACAACTTTCTGAAAATCTGCCTGAATCAGAACAAGAGCTTAATCAAGAGTGCGATGCTATAAGAGAAAACCGGCTGCTCTTTCAGGAACCTGACCCGGTAAAACCCATCTTGAACAGGGTTACAGAAGTACTTAACACCTACCTGAATAAGGTAATTCAAGAGTTTTTAGACAAATATGAAATTAAGATGGCTGAATTGCAGGAGAATACTCAATTCAGTTCATTGTCTCCTGATGCTAAACATCAAATTCTCTTAAACCACCGTTTGCTACATAAACATGAAGTGAAAACACTGGAAGCAGAAAAATTGGGCAATCATTTACGGAAATTATCTTTGGATTCTTGGCGAACAAAAATTTCTGCGTTGGATGGTCAGTTCCAGGATGCGATGGAAGAAGCCGTTAAACTGGCGCAACCTAAAGCTGCTGTTTACACGCTTCCAAAAAGAACCTTAGAGAGCGAGTCGGATATTGATGCGTATACAGACAGTATTAAACAAGAGTTAAAACAATTGATAAAAGAATCAGGCTCAGTGATTTTAAAATAAAAAGGAACCAATGGCTTACTTAACATCATCTCAGCGAAGTGACTTAGAACAGAGTGTACTGAAGGCTCGGAGAATTGCTGAAAAGGGAGCTGCCAATGCTTTAAAAACGCTGGCTGTGCATGAGCATGAACCGTATGCGCACATGAGTAGTGAACAGCGGACGTTTCGGAATACCTTGCGATATAAAGGTCGCTTACTTGGTGATACGCTAAAAGATAACGGCAAACAAACCATTGATAAGCTGGCATACGAACTTGCCTATGATTACTGGCATAAGATGTTGTTCGCCGCTTTTCTGGAAGCCAATCATTTACTGATGCACCCAAGCGGGGTTGCCGTTAGTTTTGAAGAAGTGGAAGAACTGGCACCAGAAGAAGGATTTGCCGATAAATGGGTAGCGGCTGCTCATTATGCATCAGCTATGCTGCCAGCCATATTTAGGGTAAATGACCCGCTCATGAAAGTAGATTTTGCCCTAAATGACCGTATTGCGCTTGAAGAAGTGCTGGATACCATTGAACCTGCAATCTATAAGGCAGATGACGCCCTCGGCTGGGTGTATCAGTACTGGCAAAGTGATGCAAAAGCGGATATAAATGCAAGCGGGGATAAAATTGATGGTGAGAAACTCCCTGCTGTTACCCAGCTTTTTACAGAGCCTTACATGGTTCATTTTTTAATTGATAATACCATTGGAGCCTGGTGGATGAGCCGAAATCCTGGTAAGACACCACCCGTAGCGTTTGAATATCTACGTATACTGGATGATGGCAAGCCTGCGGCAGGCAGCTTTGATGGATGGCCTGATACCGTGAAAGAACTTACCTGCATGGATCCTTGCATGGGATCAGGACATTTTGTGACCAGTTTATATCATGTGCTTGCTCCCCTGAGAATGAAAGAGGAGGGATTGAATAAAGAGGAAGCAACTGTACGAGTAATACAAGAAAACCTGCATGGATTGGAACTCGATGCACGCTGTACTCAAATAGCAGCTTTTAACCTCGCACTTACTGCCTGGAAATTTTGTAGCAAACATTTCGAACTGCCAGATATGAACCTGGCTTGTAGTGGAATTGCGCCCAAGGGCAAGGTAAAAGATTGGGTGGATCTTGTAGATAGTGAAAATGAATATGACCGTAACCGCCTACAAAATGGGATGCGTGCACTTTATACACTGTTCCAAAAAGCTCCGGAATTAGGGAGCTTGATTGACCCTGCAACTTTTGATATTAAAGCTGAGTCTGATGGCTTCTCGGTTATTGCACGTATGGATGAACTATTACCGGTGTTATTAAAAGCACTTGAGAAGGAAGAAAATATTGAATTGGCTGAACGAGGTGTGGTGGCTGCGGGTATTGCTAAAACAAGTCATCTACTTTCCCAAAAATATATTCTGCAAATTACAAATGTGCCCTACTTAGGTAAGGGTAAATTTGACGAGGTTTTGTCTGATTATGTACTTAAATATTATGCTGATGCCAAAGGCGACTTGGCTACTATTTTTATGGAAAGACTATTAAAAACTACTCGTCAAGGTGGGACTTTATGTTCAGTATTACCACATAATTGGCTTTTTCTGACTACTTATAAAAAATATCGAAAAAGACTTTTGAATGTCTCTTCTTTCGATTTCGTAATTCGTTTAGGTGAACATGCTTTTGATAATAAAGAAGCAGCTGGTGCTTTTGCCTGTATTTTTTCTTTAACAAATGAATCTCCAACTACTAACCACTGTTTTTTTGGTATTAATGCTTACAACAATCGGGGTGAAGAACCAATTTATGCCACAGAAAAAGCGAAATTACTCAAAACAGCTGAACTCAAAATTGTGAACCAAAAGAAGCAGTTAGAGAATCCGGATGCAAGAATACTATTAGAAGAAGCTGCAAATTTAAAGCTTCTGTCAAATTTTACGGACTCACTTGTAGGTTTGCAAACAAGTGATGATTCGATGTTTGTTATAGATTTTTGGGAGCAAACTGAATATTCATCAAAAAAAACTTGGGAATATCTTCAGATTACTCCTAATAATAGAAAATATTTTCAGGGGTTTAATCAACTTGTAAGATGGGAATTGGGAAAAGGTTTACTTTTGAGCCTTTCGACAGCATATCCGACAAAAGGTTTAAAAGCGCTGGGTAAAAAAGGAATTGCTATAAATAGAATGGGTGAAATTTTTCCGTACTTATTTAGTAAAGAAAGATTCCATCAGAACGTAGCTGTACTATTACCAGACAATGAAAACCATTTACCTGCCATATGGTGTTTTTGCTCATCCCCACAATTCAACGAAGAAGTACGCAAAATTGACCAAGCACTTAAGGTTACAAATGCAAGTTTAACCAAAATCCCCTTCGACCTCGAATACTGGCAAAAAGTAGCCGAAGAAAAATATCCAAACGGCTTACCTGAGCCTTACAGTAATGATGCCACTCAATGGTTATTTCATGGTCATCCCTTAATAGCTGAACAACCACTGCAAACAGCTATTGCCCGCTTTTTAGGTTACCAATGGCCGGCAGAGACTGATGAGGAAATGGAGCTTGCCAAAGAAGCACGTGACCTTATTACAGAATTGGAGCAGTTTAACGAATTAAGAGATGAAGACGGTATTGTCTGTATCCCCTCAGTGGCAACCCATCCCCCGGCAGCTACTCGTTTGCAAGAATACCTACGTGCTGTTTGGGCAGATAACTGGCAGAGCCCTATCCTTAAAGAACTGCTGCTTCAGGAAGAAGCAAAAGCAGCTAACCTGGAGAAATGGCTACAGGATGAGTTTTTCATTGGACATTGTAAAGTATTCAATAATCGCCCCTTTATCTGGCACATCTGGGATGGTAGAAAAGATGGGTTCGGAGCCTTGGTAAACTATCATAAACTCACAAAAGAAAACCTGCAAAAGCTCATTTACTCCTATTTGGATGATTGGATTCGCCAATGTGAACGTAAGGTTAAAAACGGAGAAAGCGGTGCAGATGGGCAGTTATCTGCAGCAAAAGCCCTCAAAGTTAAACTGCTATTAATCCTCGAAGGAGAACCTCCCTACGATATCTTTGTACGTTGGAAATCATTAGAAGAACAACCCATTGGTTGGGAGCCTGACCTGAATGATGGTGTACGTATAAATATATATCCCTTTATGCAAGCAGGTGTATTACGAAAGGATCCGAACTTAAAATGGAAAAAAGACCGGGGGAAAAATCCTGAGGGTTCCCATTGGGGACCAGAACGGCACAACCGATACGAAGACCTTGATGATAAATACAAACTCAAGGATGAAAACAAAAAGATTATTCCGCACCTTACTAACGAAATTAAGCGTGCAGCAAGGAGAAAGTAATGAACGCATACAACTACTTATAGATATTTAATTTTTAACCATTAAATACAACCACCATTTGAGCAGCATCAAAGATAAATTAATCAAGTCGTTAACTAATGCTGGTAAGCATAATAGTAGTATTATGACACCGCCCAAAGTTGTCCTGTGGTTGGACCCGGAGAAACAATGGGAGTCTATCATTGAGCAACTACAAAATGAGCTGGCGCATTTGTTGAAAATAGGTGATTATCAACCAGCAAAGAAACAAGGGCCACCCATTTGGCTAAAATGTATGGTTGATAGAACTTTGCCTGAAGCTGATTGGTCAGCTGATACCATACCTATCATCTATCTGCCGGGCATCTCAAAAAGAGAACTCAAAAATGTGGCAGAAATACCCCTTGGTCTCCAACCAATCGTTGAATATCAGTATACCGGAGCTCTATGGCTGCATGAAAACGGTAAGGAGTGGACCGTTGCAGCTTTTATTCAAAATCCTGAGGGCATGAATGTGACAGTTGCCAAAGACAGTGGAACAAAAGATGCTATGAAATCCTCGCTAAGTGAAATATTTACAGAAAGTAATATTTTTTATGGAAAACGATTTGTTGATGCTGATTTTTTATTGAATCAACAATATCCAAACATTGGCGTAGATATCCTGAAATGGATGGAACATGGAGACAAGTTCTTAAACAGCTTATCCTCATCTAAGAAGGAAACGTTCAAGACAATATGTGAGAATAAATATCAGTTTGAGCCCGATATCAGAAATATCAAAGATATTGCCTATCAATTAGGATGTAGAAAAACACCCTGGGCTCAAATATGGGAATATTTTAGCCATGCACCATCCC
>JBBDRU010000073.1:0-9371 GCA_040905305.1 Salibacteraceae bacterium
AACATTTACCTCGAGGAGCCTGCTGATGTACTATATCTAAAATACTATAACCGTAACTTCCCTATAGCTTCACCACCCTTTTCAACTATTACTCCAAGCGCCTTTGACTTTACACCTGACAATCTGAGTTCTACAGTGAAGGTGAATGAGAATCATTTTCGCATAATTATTGATAAACCTGGCTTTTATCAGTTAACCAATAATCAAAAGGGCAACAATGGGGCAACGTATTTCTTTTTTGATTCCTATTATCCTGAACCAAAGTCTGTTTTACATTTAGCTGAGCCATTGAGGTATATTTCTACAAATGAGGAGTATAACGTGCTTTTTGAAAGTGATGAACTAAAAAAGGCCGTTGATGCGCATTGGATCAAAGTTGGAGGAACAGCCCAAAGGGCAAGAGAGTTGATAAAAGCTTACTATTCAAGAGTTCAACTTGCCAACAGATATTTCACCTCTTATCTGGAGGGCTGGAAATCTGATAGGGGAATGTGCTACATTGTTTTTGGACCGCCTGATGAAGTTTACAGAACTACGTCAAGCGAAACCTGGATTTATGGTGAATCTGGAAAGTATAAGTCACTCAGTTTAACCTTCACCAAAGTGGCCAATCCGTTCTCATTTAATGATTTTAGATTAAATAGATCAAATTCTTTAAAAAACCCCTGGTATAGAGCTGTTGAGTTTTGGCGGCAAGGCAGGGTACTAACGTATAAATAATGGCATTAGACAACCTCATTTATGGTCTCCATCCAGTGATGGAAGCACTGCTATCAGGAAAAACCATGGATAAAGTTTTTATTCAAGCTGACTTGAAATCAGATCAATTGAAACAATTAAAAGAGCTTGCCAGGAAGCTCAATGTTTCTGTGATTAAGGCTCCAAAAGAGAAACTCAATAAGTTGTGCAGAAAAAATCATCAAGGTGTTATCGCTTTTACATCACCGGTTGAGTTTGGAAACATTGAAGAAATTATTCAGAGCGTTTATGAACGCAGTGAAACCCCGATGTTTTTGATGCTTGATAAGGTAAGTGACGTTCGGAATTTTGGAGCCATTGCTCGCTCTGCTTTGTCAGCAGGGTGCCATGCTATAGTTATTCCTCATAAAGGAGCGGCTGCCATCAATGAGGAATCTGTCAAAACCTCAGCTGGCGCTCTTTATCATTTACCGGTATGTAAAGTGCTATCGCTGAGCGATACCATAAAAATGATGCGAGCATCTGGTGTGGCCACCGTTGCCTGCCACGAAAAAACAGATCAGATGATCTATAACACAGATTTGAAGAAACCGGTAAACCTATTATTTGGGAATGAAGGTGAGGGAATTGATCCTCATTTGCTGCGGATGGCCAATGAAAGCGCACTCATTCCGATGCGAGGCAAGGTGGGTTCTTTGAATGTTGCGGCTGCGGCTTCTATCATCATGTTTGAAGCTGTACGACAGCGATTATACAGCGTTTGAAGCTTTGTATTTTATTGCTTTTAATTCGCCATAGGGTAGCGATTGGATCTGTGCCTCGATCCAAGTGAGGTAGTCAAAATATTCTAGTGCAACGCGCTCATTTTGGTCCAAAAGAAGTTTGTTGAGTTCTTCTTTCATTTCTATAAATACTGAAGTGGTGTGCTCAGCTTGCTTGATTTTCTTGAGTAATTTTTTGAAGAGGCGTAAGAATGTGATTTCAAATTCATATCCGATATTCAATGACTTTTTGCGCTTTATGTAATAGCGATCTGTGGATTTTATAAGATAATCAAGTAAGTCGTAATTCTTCAGCTCATAGTGAATGATGAGGTTGAAAAGTTTGGAGAAATTATAAATATCTTGTCTGAGGTTACTTTCATTATCATTCAATACTTCATTGAGTTGACGCAGAGCATCTCTATATTTTTGAGCTCCAAAATATACGTTGGCTATCAAATGTTCAAAAAGCACCTCATCTTCTTTGGTCACCTTCTCACCGTATGATTTGAGTTGGTCTTTTATTGGATTGATCATTTCAAGAGCGCGGTCATATTCGCCTCTGCGCTCATATGCTAGCATTTCGTAATAGTTGGTAGAGATGAAAATTCTGAGTTGGATGTCAATTCGGTTGAACCCCGGCTGCTCGTATAACGATCTCATTTTCTCAATCAACTCAAAGAGTTTTGGAAAGTCTCCGGCTCCAACATGATAATAGAAAAGGTTACCCAAGGATTTAATGTATTGTTTCGGAATGTCCTGAATCAGATTTGGGTTTTCCTCAAAAATCCTTACTACTTTGCTGAAATTGGCAAAAGAGTCTTCTACTTCATTATTGGTAATTGCGCACAGTCCTTTTACATAATAACATGTGGCAGCAGCCCTACGGGAAAGGGCAGTGTTTTTGCCTTTGATAAGTTCATGTGACTGAATATCGATGACCATCTTTCTTTCATCATCATTACGCGCATATCCGCCTTGCCTAAAAACATAGTTGATCTTCGAATACAAAATTTGATATTCTGCCAGATTTCTCAATCGTTTAATCACGATTTGCTCTTCTTCTATGAGCTTGTTTAAATCCTTGTCAAATTTGCCCGACTGAAATTCCTCCTCAAGAAGCATTTTTTCCCACTTGATCAATTCAAATAGGTAATAGAAACGTTCATGTGAGTCTGCAATTTTCTTGGCTTTTTTTACCAGTTTGCTGCATTCACTGTAAAGCGCCTTGTTGTAGAGAATTTCAATGCTTTGAATGTGTTCGGCTAAAATGGCAGAAATGCTGTTTTCTGAGTAATATGAACGCAGACTCTTTAAAATCAGCTTGTATAAGTGGTTTTTTTCAGATGGTAAATGTTTGATGAAGGTTTCGCCTTTAAACTGCTTTTTAATTGCCTCTTCATCATATTCAGTTTGCTTTTCAATTGAGTCAAACAGTTTGATGTAATTCTTCTCACCGGTTTGTAGGGAAGACATCAATTTAAAGAATCGTTTTTCTGACTTACTTAAAGACCTAACTAATCTAAATAGCTCTTGCGAAGGCTTCATAGGGGTTTAGCTTTTCAAATATAAATTACCGGAAAATTAATAAAACAGACGTATTCAGATAATGTTCGGTAGAGTGGGAGTGCAATTTTTTTTATATAAATGATCGATGAGTTTGGTGTAATGCTTGAATTCTCAAAGCTAGAGAGATTTCTTTTTGGCTGGATTAACTTTGAAGCCATGAAATCAATAACCTATTCTATCGGGCTGAGTCTTGTCTTTTTGATATCAACCTTTAGTGCGCATGCTCAAGAGATCTTTTGTTCGAAGTATAAAGGGAGCACAGACGGTAAGCGTTTAGAAATAGATGATCATAGAAGTGATTCCGTTGACATCATCCATACTACAATTCTTTTGGATTTTACTGCGATGAGTTTATCTACTGTTTCGGGTTATTCAGAAATTGAGTTAAGAGCGTTGAAAAACGATGTGAATGAAGTTCGCTTTGATTTCGAAGGTCTGACAGTAGATAGCATTTCAGGTCCTGAAGGCATTTCTTACACACATCAAAGTGGGTTAATACGTATATCGTTTCAAGAGCCTATTGATTTGACCAACAGTACACAAGTTCGCATTTATTATCACGGAACACCAATCATGGATGCATCGGGTTGGGGAGGGTTTTATTTTCAGGGCGGTTTCGCGTGGAATTTGGGAGTTGGTTTCGCTGCTGATCCACATAGTTATGGCCGAATTTGGTTTCCTTGTTTTGACAACTTCATCGAGCGATCAACATTTGAGTTTTACATTGAAACACCATCTGATAAATTTGCTTCATGTAATGGTGCACTCATCGATTCGAGTACCACATCATCTGGAACCAAACTTTTTCATTGGCGGTTAGATCAACCGATACCTTCATACCTTACCTGCGTAGCAATCGGATCATATGAAGTATTAGAGTCTGAGTTCATAGGCACCGAAAACACTTTTCCAATTCAGCTTTTTGCCAGGGCAAATGATACAGCAAACCTTTTATCATCATTCATTCACCTCAATGATGCCATTGCCACTTTCGAAGAAGCTTATGGGGAATACAAGTTCAATAAAGTTGGATACAGCTTAGTACCTTTTAACTCCGGTGCAATGGAACACGCTACAAATATTGCCTATCCTATAAGTGCTGCAAATGGTGGACTCGGGCAAGAAAGTTTGATGACCCATGAATTAGCACATATGTGGTGGGGAGATAATGTTACTTGCCAGACAGACGGTGATATTTGGTTAAACGAAGGGTGGGCTTCCTTTTCTGAATACCTTGTAGATGAAGCAGTGTATGGAAGAGATAGGTATGAGGCGTCAATGCTCAGCGATTTGATTTATATGCTCCAATTTGGTCATCATTTTGAAGAATCATACCGCCCAGTTTCAGGACAACCTCATGAATATGTTTATGGAGACCATGTCTATAAAAAAGGCGCATTGGTTGCGCATAACCTCCGTGGATATCTGGGGGATGACGCTTTTTTTACCGCTGCAGCGGCCTTTATGGATGCATATCAGTTTCAACCCGTGAGCTCTGACTCACTTGAACGTTTTTTTTCAATTCATTCGGGTCAGGATCTGTCGTATTTTTTTCGCGACTGGGTATTTAATGGCGGTTATAATGTGATAGTATTGGATTCGTTTACAACAGAGCCCAACTCTTCTGGCTACAGGGTTGAATTGTATCTTCAGCAAAAACTAAAAGGAACAAGCGAGTTTTATGAAAACACTCCGGTGCATTATACCATTTACGACCAGAACTGGAATTCTATCAAGGGAAAAGTGATGATGTCGGGTCAGTTTTCGCAAGTCGATGTTAATTCACCAATAGAACCAGCATGGATAGTGGTCAATCAAGGGAATGAATTAGCTCAGGCAAGAACAGCAGATCAACTGGTAATAACGGAGGAAGGTGTGACAAGTTTGCCCAATGCACTAATGAATATTAGCGTAGAAGAAATTCAAGACTCCTGCATGCTCAGGATCGAGCATGTTTGGTCAAACCCAGATCCTATAAAGGATTTTGATAACAAACCCTATAAGATGAGTGATTATCGCTACTGGAGATATTCTGGTCTTGGGGTAGAAAATGCTGAGATATCTGCTTCGTTCTTCTACGATGGGCGTACTGGTGGCTCTGTTGGTTACTTGGATATTAATTTGCTTGAAAACGGTGAAGACAGTCTTGTCTTACTCCACCGCTCATCAGCCCATGAAGATTGGGATGAATATGCGTTCTACAGTAAGAACACCTTAGGCTCTTCATTTGATGGTTTAGGCTTAATCGAGTTGAGTAAATTACTTCCCGGGGAGTATGTTTTAGCGAATATTGATCACCGAGTTCTAAACGTAGAACAAGCAAACTCAACGAACGAAAAGGTTAAGGTTTATCCCAATCCTTCAAATGGAAGCTTGATCATAGAACAAGATGACAGAATTGCTAGTAAAATTGAATTTTACAGTGGCGATGGGCGTTGGTTAAAAACATTTGAGTTAGGCCATGACCATAACCAAATTACGTTGGATGAAATTGCCAATGGAGTTCTGATCTATCGGTTGAAAGGTATATCAGGTGAAACGGTTGGTAGTGGACGGGTTGTGCTAGAAAGGTGAGATTAGGCTCAGAATCGATAACCTAGTGTAATGGTAAACCTGTGATCTACGTAGTCTTGATTTGATGCTTCAACAAGATTAGGGTCGTAGAAATATTGTTGGGTTGAGGACGTTTTGTTTTGGTAGGCTGCATCTACAAAATAATCAGAAGATCGATAACCAAGTCCTAGACTATACAACGAAAACCCTCCTTCCAAATTAAGCCCTTCCTTATATGGATTGCCATACAAAGCGTATCCCGCGCGCAAACTGAAATATTGATTTACCCTAACCTCTCCACCAAATCTAAGATTGAGCGTTTGCTGCAACTGTGTTTTTATCGCTTCTTCTTCTGCTCCAAAATTGTAAGCATCAGTCAAACCTTGCATGCGCATGCCAGTATAGTCAACATATTCTACATCAGCACTGATCAACCCATATTTTTTAAATATGTAGGCAAAGCCGAAATTTGATTTAAGTGGAGTGTTTAACCGAAAGTCATAACGTCCAATTTGAGGTGACTCGGTATCAAAAACAATATCATCGAGAAAAACTGCCTGATTACTGCTTTCATATTCGATGTTGAGTGAATAAACCGTAGGTGTTGTGAGCGAAAAACCAATCCTAACTGGTGTTATGGGGCGGTAGATTATTCCCAGACCCGCTGAGATGCCATAGCCTGAAATCGACTCGTCAAATTCATAGGTGAATTCATTTAAAACGGTGGTACTATCCGCATCATCAATTTTTTCATGATGCCGATAAGACCTGTCCATTTGAATTCTTGAAATATTCACTATGCCTCCAATGTATAATCGGTCATCATAATTACCCCCAAAGGTTAAAAATGAGTTTCTCTTGGCTCCAGACTGCTCCATTGTATAGGTCTGGGCTTTTGGCAAGTTGCCAGACGCATTATAATAACCCGGCCCACCCAAGGTGTCTAATAAATAATTCACCCAGGCCAAATAAATGTCAAATGGATATGGGGTGTTGTTTGAGGCAAAATCATCCGGTTGAATATCATTTGCATAAAGCGTTTGTTCATAATCATCAATTAATGAAGATGGCACGTCAGATGCTTGAGCTGTAAATGATTTATGATAACTAAAAGACCTGTTCATTCCAATACCAATGGCCGTACTTCTCCATTTTCCTGCTTGTGTTAAATCTTTAGTGCCTACAACTCCTAAGGTTGAGAAATTAAAATTGGTTTTAGAGTCCAGTACTTCATTCCCATAGTAACTTGTATTGGAAATATTTGTGTGAAAGGAAGGAGAAAGACTGAATTCGTTGGTTCGGAAAACAGCTACTCCTCCAGGATTTTGCTGTAGGCCGGAAAGATCACCACCCAATGCAGTGAAAGCTCCACCCATTGCAACAGAGCGCGCTGAGCCAGTAATTTCATCCCTTGAAAGGTTGAGGGCATCTTGCTCGTTTTGGGCAATCACAACCTGATTGATCAAAAGGCTTGTTGCTATTGATATGATCAATTTTATGTTCACTTCAGTTCTTTATTTCTTAATGCTTTTACCTTCTTCCACCGCTTGATCTTGGAGATGGAGAACTGCTTCTACTTGGTGAAGAAAAACTCCTGCTGGGTGAAGAACTTCCACCGCTAGGTCTTGAGAAGCTTCTACTTGGAGAACTGCCTCTGCTAGGACTTGAGTAGTTGCTTCTACCACTTGATCTGCTAGGGCTCGGTGAGTAAGATCTTGAAGGGCTTGAGGGCCTTACATTATTTCTGCTCGGGCTTGTTCTGTTTGGGGTGCTGTAAGATCTGTTCACTGCACCATTATTTTTCGACCCCGATGGAGCGTAATTCCTATTTGAATTGCCTGACCGGTTTGTTGGACTATTGCGCGTATTGGGACTATAGTATCTCTGCTGAGTAGGTGATTTATCTCTTGGAGTGCTATAATTTCTATTTGAGGGCGCAACATTCCGATCTCTGCTCGGACTGGTGACATTTTGTTGTCTCTTAGGAGATGATTGTTGCCTAGGATTCGAGGGTGAAGTTCTAGGCGCAGTGTTGTATCTCTTATTAATACTTTCCGCTCTGTTTAACTCACTCGCATCATATTTTGCCCTCGTTTGGTTTGGCGAAACGGCACCAGACTTGGGCTGATATTTGGAACCAGCAGCTTCAGACCGGGTATTGATATCTTTAGCACGATTTGTTTCGAATTTTTGAGTTTTGTTGTCAACATTAGCTCTGTTTGGTGTGCTTTGATATAGTTTAGAACCATCTGCAAGCAACCTGTTTGGCGATTTAATATCATTTGCTGAGTTAACTTTACTTCCTGTTCGGTCGGTTATGCCAACTGAACTTGTATTAGAAGACTCTACCAACTTGCTAGAACGCATTTGTTCATTTGGACTTGTGTTTACATTTCTTGATCCATTGCCAAAGCCCCTGCTGGTTGCCAGATCCCTGCGACCATTATAAATTCCTCTAGAGTTGTTGATGTTATTATCGGAAGAACTCCAAATGCCATCGCTGTAGCCATTCCAGTAACCATTATTATATCCGTTCCAATAACTGTTGTTGCCCCAATATGGGTTGTAACCAAAACAATTCCAACAATTACCCCAATATCCACCGCCATAGCCCCATCGGTTAAATCTATTCCATCCATAACCGTAACCGTAACCGAATCCAACGTTCCATCCGCCCCAGCTGTTCCATCCTACATTCCATCCACCATATGGGTATGGATTCCAATAAGACCATCCGTAATTCCAAAATGGATCAACAAAAAACGGGTCGTAATACCCATATCCCATTCCAACATTTACATTGCTGAATCTTCTTATCCTTGTGGCATATGAATCATCATATACATCGCTTTCATAGTAGTTGGTGCTTCCATAAAAGTTATTTACCGTACCTCCATTGTTTGAGGGTTCGGATTCCGGGAAATATTCCTCCTGACTTTCATTTTGATTGTTGGTGGCGTATGCATTGCTGGCGTTCGGATTGACATCATTTTTAGGACTCGCCTTTCCTTTAACGAAATAGCTATCATCAGAACCTGAAGGTTGATAATCTGCTTCACTTGAATATTCAGATCCATTCACTTCTTTGACCTGATTGAACTCATTGTTCACTTCAGCATATCGCTCTTCCGGAGTGAAATAAATATCATCAGTTTCCGAACTTACATAGCGTTGATTGCTACAACTACTAAGTATAAAGATGACTACTACGATCGGGATGTATGCTAGATTTTTCATAACGCTTCAATTTGCCTTGTTACATTCTAATACCGTGCCAAAAATTAAATCGATACTTACTATTGCTCTTAAATATGACGATAAATCTACGTTTTTGTTGAGATAATTCAATTTAATTTAACGTGTTGGAAGTATCTAGTTTGTTATTCTTTAAGGTTTAAAGCAGCTATGGCTAAAAGTTGTTGTTCTCAAACCATTAACTTTACAGACAAACTTATTTTTATGAAAAAACACTACACTCTAGCTACAACAGTTGCTACACTTTTAATTTCCATTTCACTTTTTGCCCAGGACATGGTTCCGAAGATGCCGGTTTATGAGATATTTTCCAGTTCAACCTGCCCTCCCTGCAGACCGGCCAATGAACATTTAACTCCACTTTTTGAGCATTACAAAGGTGAGTTGGCCATTGTTAAGTATCAGGTGAATTGGCCTGGGGCAGGTGATCCTTATTTCACCTCTGAGGTCGGTTCCAGAAGATCTTCTTATAGCGTAAATAGTGTGCCCTCAGTTTTTAGAAACGCTGAAGGCATTCTCGCAACAAACTTTGAT
>JBBDRU010000074.1:0-9310 GCA_040905305.1 Salibacteraceae bacterium
ATTACCGTTTTTGCTAAAAAGAGCGGTGAAAAACCACCTCGTAAGATAGAAGATTTGAACCAGAGTGAAGCATGCAGCCCAGGGTCAGGTTGTTGTTAAAACGTGATATGAAACGATGAAAACAGCGTTGAAAAAAAAACTATCGGAGCTATCGAAAAAGGTGGAATCAATTTCTTCTGAGCGAAAGCAAACGCTTCAGCCGCTTATCGATTATATCACTCAGCGACAGGTTCAAAACGAAGCAACACGCTTGATATTTATTTGCACGCACAATGCTCGAAGAAGCCATATGGCTCAGGTTTGGGCGGTATTAGCGGCAATGCATGCAGATCTGGAAAATATTGAGTGTTATTCTGGCGGAACTGAAGAGACCCGAATTCATCCCAATGCTTTAACAGCGTTGCGCGAATCAGGTATTGATATTGTTGGTGAAGATGAAGGTGAAAATCCCATGTTTATCCTTAACCTTGGCGAAGCACAAATGCTTGAACTCTATTCGAAAACTTATGATGATGAACACAATCCCCAATCTGGTTTTGTTGCAGTAATGGTTTGCTCGTCAGCGGAGAAAAACTGTCCTTTTGTGGTAGGGGCAGAAAAGCGAATCAGTATTACCTATGAGGATCCAAAGTTTTTTGATGACTTGCCCGATCCAATTTTGGGTTATATTGAACGAAGTGACCAAATTGCCACTGAAATGATATATGTAATGAGACAGGTCTCTCAAAAATTAGAATTATGAAAGGTCTCGGGTTTTTTGAAAGGTACCTTACCGTTTGGGTGATATTGTGCATTGCAGCGGGTATTGGACTAGGTTTTTTAGGAGGAGACGCCATCGAGGTTATTGCTTCATGGGAATTTGCACATGTAAATATTCCGGTAGCCATTCTTATTTGGATGATGATCTATCCGATGATGGTGCAAATTGATTTTGCCTCCTTGAAGAATATGCGTCAAAACGCAAAAGGCCTTGGTTTAACGGTAGTGGTTAATTGGTTGATCAAACCTTTCACCATGGCGTTGTTTGCATGGGTTTTCTTCGATCGTCTCTATGCTGCATGGCTCACTCCAGAAATGGCGGATGAATACATTGCAGGAGCTATTTTGCTTGGAGCAGCACCATGCACTGCCATGGTCTTTGTTTGGTCTTATTTGAGCAACGGTGACGCTAACTTTACCCTGGTGCAGGTGTCGGTAAATGACTTGATACTGCTGATCGCTTTTGTGCCGCTGGTGCAGTTTTTATTGGGCATCACGGCCATAACAATTCCTTACGATGTCTTGGTTACATCAGTACTGGCGTTTGTTGTTATTCCATTAGCTGCTGGTTATCTCTCAAACCAATTCCTTATTAAAACGCGCGGTGTGGAATGGTTTAAGACCAAGTTTCTTCCCCGGCTTAAGCCACTATCTATTATTGCGCTGCTTTCAACACTTGTGTTGTTATTTGCTTTTCAGGGTGATCAGATATTGGATAAACCTGAGAATATTCTGCTTATTGCCATACCATTAACCCTTCAAACCTATTTTATCTTTTTTATAAGTTGGTTTGCTGGTCGTTTTTTAAAGTTGCGATATGATATATGCGCTCCAGCATCTATGATAGGTGCAAGCAATTTTTTTGAATTGGCAGTAGCTGTGGCCATTGCGTTATTTGGGTTGAACTCTGGTGCTGCGCTTGTTACGGTAGTGGGCGTTTTAATTGAAGTTCCAATAATGCTGAGCTTAGTTCAAATTGCGAAAAAATGGAAGTATTAATGGAAACGTTTGGGAAATACGACTTTTAACTTAGGTTGGTAACATTAAATTCACTTATCTTCGCGCCAAATTAAACCTAATGTTATGAAAAATTTAAAGTTTACATCATTATTAACTGCTGGGGTAATGCTAGCGGTTGGGGCAACACAATTTACTGGTTGCAAAAAAGGAGAAGAGGATCCCGGTCTATCATTCAGATCAAGAAAAGGCAGATTGGCTGGTGATTGGACAGTGAATTCGTTTACTATGGAAACAAGTTCGGAATCTGAGTACGATGATGATCCGAATATTTCGGATGAAGTGATCGCAAGAGAGGGATCTTCAACCATGACGTTTGATGGATCCACCATCTCTGAAACAAGCATGGACACCTGGACTTATGACGGTGATGGATTTACCAGAGAAGAGGAAGAAGAATACAGTGCATCAGGATCTAGTTACGAAGGGTCTTACAAAGTGGTGTACACAGATGGCACTACTGAAACAACCAAATATGACGGTGATTATTCAAGCACCGCGAGTTGGACATATACCTTTGAGAAAGACGGCACGTTTACTGCCAGCAGCAGCATGACGCAGTCTATGACTTCTGAGTTTGTAGATCCAGGCGTTTACAGAAAAGAAACTACAGAAACGGAGACCAATACGCAAACTATTTCCGGAACATGGGCGTTCATCGGAGGTAATGATGAAGATGAATTCAAGAATAAAGAACGTATTAACTTGTGGTACAAGGATTACAGTGAGACCAGTGTTTCTGAATCAGACGTTGACTATACGGATTTGGATGATGAGGATTGGTATGATTACTCAGACGATGATTATACTTCGGAATCTGAATCAGTAAGTACGGATGTGATGTCAGGAACTGATCCGGATGAAACATGGGAGTTGGTTATGTTGAAAAACAAAGAGATGGAAGTAAACCGCGAGTATTCCGGTACTTATAGCTCGACTTATGAAAACTCCTACACTTCTGGTAATACCACTACGAGCAGTGAAAGTGAGTACACATCTACTGTTACGCAGACGTCTTCTATGAGTTTATCTCAAGACTAATAGATAGCAGTATTATCAAATAGAATATTAAAGCCCCGATCAGTCGGGGCTTTTTTGTGCTTCAATTTTGGGCTATTCCGCGATAACCAAAAAATAATTCTTTTTTCCTCGCTGGAGAAGCATATATTTTCCTGCGATAAGGTCTTCAGTAGATGTGGCGAAAGATTCGCTTATTTTGGTCTTATTGACGGCAATGGAGTTTTCTTTCAGCGCTCTGCGGGCTTCACCGTTTGAGTTTAAAAATCCACTTTCTGCTGCGAGCAAATCAATAGCACCAATGCCCCCGCTTAGTCTGTCTTTCGAGATCTTGCCCTGAGGCACGCCATCAAAAACATCCAGAATGGTTGCTTCATCGAGTTTCATGAGCATGTCGCTGGTTGCTTTTCCGAATAAAACCTCAGAGGCGTTCACGGCCTTTTCAAGGTCTGTTTCAGAGTGGACCCGAGCTGTTAATTCTTCAGCAAGTTTTCGCTGCAAGGTTCGCAAATGGGGGTTTTTTTCATGCTCTTTTTCCAGCTCTTCTATTTCGGATTGGGTTTTCATGCTAAACACACGCATATAATTACCTACGTCTGCATCGGCTGTGTTCAGCAAAAACTGATAAAACTTATAAGGTGAGGTTCGGTTTGGATCCAACCAAATATTTCCTCCTTCACTTTTACCGAACTTACTCCCATCTGCTTTTTTGATCAATGGAGTAGTGAGAGCAAAGGCTTCACCCCCTTCCAACCTGCGGATCAGCTCGGTGCCGGTGGTTATATTACCCCATTGGTCGCTTCCTCCCATCTGAAGCATGCAGCCATAATGTTTCCACAAATAATAGAAATCATAGCCTTGAATCAGTTGATAGCTAAATTCAGTAAAAGACATTCCTGTATCCATTCGGGTTTTGACAGAATCTTTTGCCAGCATGTAGTTTATGGAAATATGCTTGCCGATATCGCGGATAAAATCGAGGTATCCAAAATCTTTAAACCAATCGTAATTATTGACAATTTGAGCAGCATGTTTTCCACTAAAATCAAGAAACTTCTCGAGCTGTTTTTGCTGACTCTCCAGGTTGTGCTGAAGTTGATCAACGTCCAATAGGTTTCGTTCGGAAGATTTTCCACTAGGATCACCGACCATACCTGTAGCACCTCCCACCAGAGCTATGGGTTTATTTCCTGTTCGCTGAAAATGAGTCAGTGTCATCACCTGAACCAGATTTCCAATGCCTAGGGAGTCTGCCGTAGGATCAAAACCGATGTAGCCAGAAACACCGCCTTTGTCCAGTAAATTTTCCGTACCCGGCATCATGTCATGCAACATGCCTCTCCAGCGTAATTCTTCCACAAAATGATTCATGTTTTCAGCAATTTAGCCGACAAAAATAAGCTTATCTGATTGCCTTCAAACCTTTATGCCTACTCATTAATGATCTCGAATAAGCGGTCTAAGTTTGGTGTAAGGATAATTTCAATTCTTCTGTTTTTGGCTTTGCCTTCTGACGAGCTGTTGTCTGCAACTGGAATATATTCACCACGGCCTGCAGCGGTAAGAAGTGTTTCATCCATCTGGCCTTCATCGGTCAAAATTTTGACAACCGATGTTGCTCGCATTACCGATAAGTCCCAATTGTCTTTAATTGCTCCAGAACCGTTAAAAGGATCTGTATCGGTGTGGCCTTCTACCAAAATGGTGATGTCTTTTTCTTCTTTTACTACGTCTGCTAAATCGATCAAAGCTCGTTTTCCTTCTTCATTGATCTTGGTGCTCCCGCTTGGAAAAAGCAGTTGAGCTTCCAGGCTCACATAAATTTTACCGTTGCGTTGTTCTACAGTAAGTCCTTTATCCTTAAAACCTGTCAGAGCCTCTGATATGCGCTCTTTAAGTGCTCTTACAGCAGCATCTTTTTGAGCGATGATCTCTTCCAATTCTTTGACGCGCGCTTCACGATTTACAAGTTCAACCTCCAATTGGTTTAGGCGCTTCTCTTTGGCATTTAGCAATTCTTCCAATTCACGCAGATCGTCTTCTCGCTTTTGTAGATCAAGTTGAGTATCGCGCAAGGCATCAAGCAATTCTCGGTTTTCTTCATCACCTTCAGAGCGAATTCGATCGAGCCTGCCAACAAGGTCATCGTTTAGCTTATTAAGCTCAGCATATTTGGCTGCTGTTTGCCTGTGTCTTTTACCGAGGTAAGAGGTATCTTCTTTTAGTTCACTCAATCGTTTGGTGATGGTTTCTAAATCAGCCTTGAGTTCTTCATTTTCAGCAAGCAGACTGCGGTTTTCGCTTGTCAATTTTTCTCTTTCTTCAGCACACTCTTCTTGCTTTGCTTTTAATTCTTGATATTGTCTAGACGGCACACAAGCATTTAAGCTTAGAACAAAGAGAAAGAGAAATGCATAACTTTTCATGACAGACGATGATTTAATCTGTAGCAAAGCTATCCGACCGATATGCTCAAAAGCATCGGTTTGAAAGGATTTATAAACACATCGTGTTTGGTTACTTCGGTTTTAGAGTTAACCAGCTTTTCTTGAAGCATCAAACCACACTTTACTGTAGTCTCGATGTTCCATGCTGTTTTGAGGAAACCCTTTGACATAAGTGGGTATGAGTCGAGTAAACTCTTCATAGTATAAGGGCATGATCACGGCATCATTGATCAATATTTGATCCATCCGGCTGAAAATCCGGTAGCGCAATCCTTCGTCCAATTCTCGAATGCCTGCTTGATAAAGACTGTCGTAAAGTTCGTTATGGTAGTTTACGGTATTGAGGTAAGAAGATGATTTATCCTCGATATCGTCACCCAAAAACAAGCATAAAAAGTTCTCAGGGTCAGGGTAATCAGCCAACCATGCAGAGCGCCAGAAAACGGATTCACCAATTTCTTCGCTTTTTCCTTGTTGCGCCATACTTAAAACCTCTATCTCTAAGTCGATATTCAGCTGATCCTTTAACATTTGCTGAATTACCTGAGCTACTACTTCATAGTTTTGCCCGCCACTGGTGGTTTGTAGTTTGATCACAGGAAATCCCTCACCATTTGGATATCCGGCTTCCGTCAGCAGGGTTCTGGCTTTTTCAGGGTTATACGCTATTCCGTTCACCATTTGATGTGGATAGTTCTTGAATACAGGAGGAACAATTCCATATTTACCTGGGGTTCCTTCGCCTTGTAATGTGTAGTTTATCAATGATTCGCGATCAATGGCTAGATTAAACGCTTTTCTAACCCTTGCATCAGAAAAAACAGGGTGAGCATGTTGAAAGGAGTAATAATGAACACTTAACGAGGGTTTTACCTGAGGGCGATAGTCTTTTGATTCGAAGTTTGCTTCGTCAAGACCTCCCATTACTTCATCGTACATTTCAATAGGAAGCGTGAAAATCATGTCCAATTCTCCGTTTTTAAACATGAGCAACTCGCTTTTCTTGTCTTTTACAAAACTTATTTGAACAGCATCGAGGTAGGGCAAAGCGTTACCGTTTTTATCAGTATTCCAGTAGTTAGGATTACGATTTAAAACAACATTTTCATCTCGTTTAAAAACCTTTAAAACAAAAGCTCCTGTGCCAACTGCATTGTCAGCCAACTTCTCTCCATAGGTTTCCTTAGCCTCTTTTGGGTAGATGTAAAAAGCATTATGTCCCATCAACCTCAAAAAAGAAGCAAAAGGAAAGTTAAGATGAATTTTAACCGTATAGTCATCTACCACCTCTACCCCTTGAAATTCTCCCGGATCTTCATTGTTTAGCAATGCATCATGATATTTTCTGGCACCTTTTAAACGGTCCCGCACCACCCAAAACATTTGATTTTGAGGGCTCGGAGTGCACAGCTGTTCGAAAACGTAGCGTACGTCATCTGCTTTGAACTCACGTCCTTTTCCTTTTGGAAAACACGGATCATCATGAAAAAATATGCCCTTTCTGAGTTTAAACGTCCATGTGGTGGCATCTTCATTTGATTCCCAGCTCTCTGCCAAGCCGGGCTCTGGTTCTAAGGTAGCGGAGTTAAATTTGACCATCGATTCATAAACTTGGCTGGCGACTTGAAAGCCAGTCATTTCGGTGATTTCCAGAGGAAAAAGACTTCGCATATCCATCACTTCATTCACGCGAAAAACCCCACCTAATTGAACATCACCTTTGGCAATGCGCGAGTCAGGTTTTTTAGCTTCTCCGCAAGAATTCAATAGGATAATAACAGGTAGAAAAAGAAAATAATTTTTCATGGTGTGTAGGATTCTTGTGCTAATATACTTCGATAGTCGTTAATATACGATAAGTGTGTGCTTTTGACTTGGATTTATTCTGTACCAATCACGATATGCTATCGATATTTCGAACGCTTAACCTTAATTTGGAGCCTTGATTAAAGCGCTTCACATACTTTATAAGTGGTTTAAAATCAGTAAAAAACATTTTTGTTTGATGCTGGCTTCTGGTTTTGTGGTAGCAGCTTTCGGTCAGCAAAGAGATACTTCTTTGAGCATTGTTAATGATTCAATGCGATTAGATAGCCACAGCATTATTCCCGAAACCTTTGTTTTGGATGGTCTCGATACTTCTTTTTATGAAATGGATTTTGCCGGATCGATGTTGATGCTTAAAAAAGGTCATCCGGCTTTGCCAATTAAGGTTCAAATTAGCTTTCGCACCTTTCCTTTTGATTTTTCTAAATCTTACCGCAATAAAGATCCATCTATCATTGCCGATAAGGAGCGCGTTTACAATCCATTCCGATCTTCAACAAAATCCAATGAAGAGTCTTCACTGATCGACTTTGGTGATATTGAAAAACGCGGCAGCATTTCACGTGGGGTGGCGGTTGGAAACAATCAAAACCTTTCGGTTAACTCAAGCTTGAACCTTCAACTATCCGGCAAATTAAACGAGCGGTTTAGCCTTGTGGCGGCCATTGCCGATCAAAACATTCCCATTCAGCCGGATGGAAACACGCAGCAATTGCAAGACTTTGATCAGGTTTACCTGCAGGTGTTTGATGATAACAATCGAATAACAGCAGGTGATTTCCAAATTGTTAAAAATGACGGTTACTTCATGCAGTTCAACAAGCGGCTGCAGGGTGGAAGGGTGGAATCCCGATTTGTTCCCATCGATGGTGATTCCTCTAAAGTGCTAAAGCTTGAAGCAAGCGGGGCGGTGTCCAGAGGCAAGTTTGCCAGGAAGACCATTCAGGGAATTGAAGGAAATCAGGGACCATATCGATTAACAGGAGCTGAAAACGAACCTTTCGTGGTTATTTTGGCGGGTACCGAGCGGGTTTATTTGGATGGGCGGTTGCTGGGCAGAGGTCAGGAAAACGATTATGTAATCAACTACAATACTGCAGAACTCACTTTTACAGCCAATATGCCAATCACAAAAGATCGGAGAATTGTCGTTGAATACCAATATTCTGATCGCAATTATGCCAGATCAATGATATATGGAGCTGCCAACTATTCTGATAAACGCAGTTTTGTTGACCTTGCTTTTTACACAGAACAAGATGCGAAAAACCAAAGTTTGCAGCAAGATTTGACCGATGCGCAAAAGGACGTGTTGCGCAATGCCGGAGACAATCTTGATCAGGCGATTGCCTCAAGTGTAGATTCAATTGGGTACAGCGAAAATCAACTGCTTTATGACCGAATCGACACCACGTATTATGATCCGGCTTTGGATTTGGAAATTCCGGCTAATGGTGTATTGGTATATTCCACCGACCCGGAAAGGGCAAGGTATCAAGCCACATTCTCAAACGTTGGAGTTGGAAATGGAAATTATGTTTTTCAAGAGCAATTAGCTTTCGGACGTGTTTATCGATGGGTGCCGCCCGTGGATGGCGTTCCGCAGGGAACTCATGAGCCGGTAATCCGCTTGGTTTCGCCAAAGCAAAGGCAAATGATCACTGCACGTGGGCAATACAAAATAAACGAGAACATTGTCGCTGATATCGAATGGGCGGGAAGCAGAAACGACCTCAACACGTTTAGCGGTAGCGATAGTGATGACGACCTTGGAATGGGCACTAGAATCAAATTAACCGGCAAGCAACCGTTTACCGAAAATTGGCATGCCCTGGGAAATGTTGATTACGAATTTCTCCATCGTAATTTTCAGGAAATAGAACGATTCAGGGCAGTTGAGTTTGATCGCGACTGGAACATTCGTGATCTTGCTATTCCTGATAATCAAAATGTTTTGGGCGCTCAGATTGGCGCTGGATACACTGAGGACTTCAAAGCGCTCTATGGCATCAAGTCTTTCACCGCTGGCCAGTCTTTTAGTGGCATCCAGAACAGTGTGGACATCAACAGTGGTTTAGACAGGCTTTCTGGAAGTTTTGGTGCAAGCCTCACCCAGCAAGAAGGCGAATTGGTGAAAAGCGATTATTACCAACATAATACCCTGATCAAAATTCCTTTATGGAAATTACAATTGGGATATAAGGATGTTTTTGAGGAGAACCTCAGGCTAGATCCTGAATCCG
>JBBDRU010000075.1:0-1541 GCA_040905305.1 Salibacteraceae bacterium
GGTCAATATCATCAGCTATGATCACGATATCAATAATATCACTATCCAGGCCGGTAGCCAGTTTATCCGTTAGATAAACTTTATTTATAAAGCCCAGTTTCTGAATCACATGTTCGATAATCTGATCAATGCCGAAATGTTTGAGCGCCAACTGCCGTATTTCCTTAAAGAGCGGATAATTGCTGTTGGCTTTATAGTACTTTCGGTTCCCTTCCCGCTCCGTTTTTACCAAACCTGCCGACTCAAAACGATTCAGTTCAACGCGTATTGCATTATTACTTTCACTGAACTCGCGGCCCAGTCCACGCAGATATGCCTGTGAATCAGGATTCAGAAAAAAACGGAGGAGCAGTTTTACTCGTGTTTTATTGGATATGAGTGTCTCGAGCATTCGATTTGGATGTGCTTAAAAAAGGCTGTATTGGATGCCGTAATAGTAATTAAATCAATAATTTACCTGTTTATCTGTACAGCTTCGCCGTTGTCAGTCACACTGAATCGAAAACGGCATTTTAAAAATGAGTCAAAAATTTACTCAATTTTGAACTTCAATACAACCATTACTGAAGCATAATGACCGATGGGTCACTGAAAACAAAAAAATTAGTTGAAATCTGATAGATTTGAATGGTTGCATTCTAACCGGATGAAATCGATCGTTGAAAATGGGGGTTGGTTCTTATGCGGTTACTCCTCTTTTAAAAATCATTAAAAAAAACTATTTCTTCAGTTGATTCAGAACAAATGGATGTACCGAGCCTTTTGGATTTTGAACAAGGGGCATATTGCGCAGTTTGTGTACCAGCTCAATGCTTGGCCGTGCATCATCAATGCCAAATCCATTCCCGTTCAGTACCTCTTCGTACACTCGCGTATGCAGATCCGTAAATCCACCGCTAAACTCAATCTCCTCATCATCGATGGTAATGGATCTAAACGTTCGTTTGCCTTCTGCTTCGGGTGGAAGATCGGCACTTTCCAATGACAGATACCACTCTACATCTGCATTCTCCAGCTCCAAAAAACCACCCATTCTGTTTTTTTCACGAATGTGAAGTTCATTCTTACCGACCGATCCGAAAAACCACATCAACATATCAAAAAAGTGGACCCCAATGTTGGTCCCGATTCCGCCGGATCGTTCGATATCTCCTTTCCAGGAATAGTGGTACCAGATACCTCTGGATGTGATATAGGTCAACCTTACTTTTTTCCGGCCGGTTGATCCGGAGTTCTCAATTTTCTTTTTGATCTCCATGATCGATGGATGAACCCGTAATTGTAGAATCGTCCAGACTCTTTGATTATACTCTTCTTCAAGATCCTGAAGAACATCCAGGTTCCATGGGTTCATTACCAGTGGTTTTTCACAAATGGCATCTGCTCCAACCCTTAAAGCTAAACGAATATGCGCATCGTGCAGATTGTTGGGTGAACAGATGGAAAGATAATCGATCGCATCGCCCACTTTCTCTCTTCTGATCTTCTCGAGGTGCCGGTCAAAGCGTTCTACTTCTGTAAAAAAACTGGCTTCGGGGAAA
>JBBDRU010000076.1:0-9220 GCA_040905305.1 Salibacteraceae bacterium
TGATAAAGCACCAATTGACATCTCATACCTTAAAAGTGGAGTATATTTCTTCAAGAAAGATGATCAAGTGGCACGCTTCATAAAACTCTAAGTGGATTAGCAATCAAAAGCATCCCAGTCGGTAACGACTGGGATTTTTTTTGTGGTTAATTTATTTGAATTCAAATATTTGACTATTTTAGCGCGCTCAACGATCACCTACCTACTATGCGTCATGAGTTAAATATGTTTCTTCTGTGCATCCTGACAACAGCTTCGCATTTGGGGTTAGCGCAAAAGCTTAACGAGCATGTCACTCAAAATCAGTCTGAAGTTAATTCCACTATTCAATCGAATGAAGAATTATTAGAGACACCGGCTCCTCCTCCGCCATGCACAATGGATACAACTTGGCTGCCAACGGCTCACTTCTGTAATGCCAATCAGGCCATGTTGTTTGGTAGTACTGTTTATGGCACAAGTGGAGTAGCATATTCAGAAATTTACATCAATTCAGAGGGTTGCGATAGCATTGCAGTTCAAAATTATATTGTGTACTCAACATGGGACTTGAGAAGCCATGAAAGGATTTGGCTTTGCGAAGGCGATAGCTTACTGGTTGATTCGGTTTGGGTGACCGAAAATCATAATTTCAATTATCAATACATAACACAGCATGGCTGTGATAGTACACACCGGGTTAGTGTGAGAATAGCGGAATCATATGAGCACAACAACTTTATATCGCTTATTGATGATGACAGTGTGTTCATTGATGGCTTGTGGTATTCGGGTTCTGGTACTGTTACTTCCACTTATACATCTATCAATGGCTGCGATAGCGTTGTTACGACCATAGTCAGTCATGTAGAGAGCGGTCAGTGCAATGCTTCGTCAAACTCTTCCGAATGGCAATTTGCAATTGGAGGGATTAAGAACGAACAAGTTATGGATATGGAAACCGATCGTTGTGGAAATATGTATGTGCTTCTGGAGAAATCTGGATTTTATTTGAATGATCAACAAGGGCATATCAATTTTGACCCGGTTGGTGGTGGAAATGACGTTACAGACGGCAACATGCAGGCTTTGTTGAAATATGACAGTGAGGGGCATTTAATCTGGATGAAGAAACTGCCCTTTAAGGCATCAGCCCTTGCTATTAGTGCGGACAACAAACTGGCTTTAACGGGTAAGTTCAGAGGTGGAATCGATTTTGATCTTCGCGAGGCCTTCTCGCACACGATTTCTTCGCAAGACGATTTGGCTTTGTTTGTGGCTGTGTACAATCTCAACGCGGAATTGGATTGGGTGGAGCCTATTGTTACGCTCAATAATTACCCCGGAAACTTTTACAATAGAGGTGATAGGTCTGGAGATGTTGCTTTCGGATTAAATGATGAGGTCGTTGTGTCTTCTTACATTGGTTCAGACTATGTGATGCTTGATCAAGATTCTATTTATACTGGATTATTATGTGAGGCCTGTGGAGGCAGCGCATACAGACGAGTTGTCTTTAATTTCGATAATGATGGCGGGTTTCAATGGAACAAAAGTTTTTTTACATCAGGACAGTGTGACAATACTGCAGGGTGGATGGAGAATGTTGGAGTGTTAAAAGTAGATCACAATAATGACATAGTGTTTTCATACGTGGGTTGCGCGTTTGGTATGCAGCAAATGGGTGAAAACTTCGTGATCAAGAAATTAAACGGTAATAGTGGAAATGAAGATTGGACGGTGAATTATGAAGCTGCACAGGCGTGGGAATCGGATTATATCAAAACGGTAGAAATTGATCATGAGGATAACATCTATTTGCTCGGGCATTTATCTCAGGTAATTCAACCTGATCCCGCAGATCAAGCCTATCAAGTTTATCCATACACTGGTTCTGGTGCTTTGATGGGCTATGGTGAGGATGCTCTTATGGGAACCGACCGCGGTAGCAGCTTTTTAGCCAAGTACAATTCCGAGGGTGAGCATGTCTGGTCTTTTGCCCAGATGCCGCAAGCTGGTGTGGAATCATTCCCAACGCACCAAGCACCGGCTTTTGATTTTAAAATCATTGGCCAGTCATTGGTATTGAGCGGTCAAACCTTACGCGATATTGACATAGATCCAAATCCGCAGTCTGAGTATGTGATCAATAAAACCTTTCCTTCCAATTACAACCCCGAGCCGCCTAATTTCGATACTTATGTTGCAGTTTATGATTTGGATGCAAATGTGATTGATGGCTGGGTAAATGGCGGTGAAGGTGAGCAAGGTTCAGCCTTTTTAGCAGGCGACTTGAATGGATACCTCCGTTTAGCTGGAACGTTTATTGAAGACGTGGTTTTGCACCCCGATTCATTCGCTTCCCCTGCAGTTCAGTCAAATGGCGGACGTGACACTTATTTTAACAGCCTATACATCGATTCAAGCCATGCTTTGGCTGAGGTGCATGACACATTGAGGATTTGCGAGGGTGACACGGTAAGTTATGCGGGACAATTGTTCTATGAGCCAGGTACTTACTTTGTCAGTGCTGAGTTGATGAATACCTTCTTCTATGCGAATCATTATGTGGATGTGATATTCGATAGTAATGCGGTGATAACGGTTTTAGATACGATTTCCTTGTGCTTGGGTGACAGCACTCTCGTGAATGGAAGCTACGAAAGTGAGGCTGGAGTGTTTACCAACCTGATCGAGAACTCAGAAGGGTGTGATAGTTTACTCCAAACAGTATTGACAATGAATGATTCCGGCATGGTTTCTTCTCTGATCAACAGTGGATCATACCTTAAAGCAGATAATGTGTCAGGTTCCTTCTATTGGTATAGCTGTAGCTCCGGCAGTCTGGTTGATTCAACAACCCTATATTATTATCAACCACTTGATTCAAACTATTATTATGTCATTGTGGATGCACCGGGTTATTGCGCGGCACCATCTGAATGTGCATCAATTGCTGAAGTCAACAAACGAAATGACCGCCTTCAAGTGAAAGGATATCCCGCTGTGGTTACTTCAGATTATACACTGCAGTTTGATAAGCTCCAGGGGGAGGTTGACGTAAGACTGTTTGACATGCAAGGAAGACTACTTTTCTCAAACAGCTATTTCAATACACAGATAATCATCCTTCCATTTAAGCATGTAGCGGAAGGGTTATACATTCTCATGATCGATAATCAATTCCATCAAGAAGCCCTCCGCTTCATGAAGGCATCCGATTAATTCATTTCTATTTTTCAATTGAATACCGTAGGGATTGTTGTGCGAATTTTTGACTAAACGTTTGGTCAATTAAAAAACCATCATACCTTTGACCGCCTGTTCAATTAAAAAGATGGCGCCAAGGACAACCAAACAGTTTGAAGAAATCAGAACAGAGCGCAGAGCCCAAATTCTTGACGCAGCGCTTCATGTGTTTGCTGAGGAAGGATATCACACTGCCTCTGTGAGCAAGATTGCGAAGCGGGCAAGTATTTCAAAAGGTCTCATGTACAATTATTTCACCAGCAAAGAAGAATTGCTCAAGACGATTGTGCTTGAGATCTTTGAGGAAGTAATGGAGGGCATGGACATGAAGCCCGGTGAAGTCCTTACAAAAGAAAAATTCATTCACACGGTTCATTTCGGAATTGACATTGCAGTGAATAATCCACACCGCTGGAAGCTGTATGTTTCGCTCACGTTTCAGCCCGATGTAATGCCGGTGATTATGGCAGAAATGATGCCGCACATTCAGCCTTATATGAAGTCGCTCTCCGAATATTTTGGAAAAAAGAATTACGATGACCCCATCGCCATGATGCGTATTTACTCTGCCATGGTGGATGGAATTCAGATGCACTGCATCCTCGATCCTGAAAATTTTCCTGTTCAAAAGGCAAAACAATTAATCATAGATCAATTCGCTTAAAAAGATGAAAACTACCACCATTTTCTTGTCATTGTGTTTCTTATCGCTGGGAACCATCGCTCAGGACGCAAAAGAAATCATCCGCAGAGCAGAAGAAAAAATGCGCGGAAAAGAATCGGCTTACATGGAAATGACGATCAACACAGTGCGCCCAAAGTGGGAGCGATCCATGTCTATGAAAAGCTGGAGCAAAGGCGATGATTATAACCTCATGGTGCTCACTGCTCCCGCCAAAGATGCGGGAACTGCATTTCTAAAACGCGACAAAGAAGTGTGGAATTGGGTGCCAAGCATAGAGCGATCCATAAAAATGCCGCCCAGCATGATGATGCAGAGTTGGATGGGAACCGATCTCAAAAACGATGACCTCGTGCGCGAATCTTCCAACGTCACCGATTATGAACATGAAGTTATCGGTGACTCAATAATCGATGGCCGAAAATGCTGGAAGGTTCAACTTATACCGAAACCTGAAGCTCCGGTTGTTTGGGGGAAAATAGTAGCATTTGTTGATCAAAAGGATTATGTTCAATTGCTTGCGCATCAGTATGATGAGGATGGATTCTTAGTAAATACTATCAAGGCTGGTAATGTGAAAGAAATGGATGGCGTGGTGATGGCCACAAAAATGGAATTCATTCCGGCTGAAAAGGAAGGCCACAAAACAGTGATGGTGATTGATAAAATAAAGTTCAACGAAAGCTATGACGACAACTTTTTCACGGTTCAGAATATGAAGATGATAAGATGAGTGTCGCGCTGCTTGCATCTGGCTTCTAGCGAAGTAGCAAGATGCTAACAGCGATTGACGAAAAACCAAATAAAATGAGAGACTTCAAGAAATATTCAATTTGGAAACAAGCATTTGATCTTTGCGTGGAGTGCTATTCGATCGTAGAGGAGCTTCCTGATAACGAAAAATTCGGGTTGCGAAGTCAGGTCACTCGTGCAGCTGTATCCATTCCGTCAAACATTGCTGAAGGCACATCGAGGAATTCAGACTTGGAGTTCAAACGCTTTCTCGAAATAGCTATTGGATCATCGTTTGAATTGGAAACCCAAGTGATGATTGCGGACGAACTTGGGATGTTGAATTCATTGGATACATCAAAGTTTCTTGCGAGACTCAGGGACAATCAAGCCTCCATCAATGCATTAATTCAAAAATTAAAGAAATGACATTATCCGTAAAACTCGTCAGCAGCCAGTCGCTAGCTGCCAGCAGCAAATAGCCTATGAACCTCATACTAAAACTGGCCTGGCGAAACCTCTGGCGCAATAAACGGAGAACCCTGATCACGATGGCATCGGTGTTTTTCGCAGTGATACTTGCCACGCTCATGATGAGCATAAAGCAAGGTGTTTACACAAACATGACAGAATCCATGGTCGGCTCTTACACCGGCTTTGCGCAGATTCATGCAAACGGTTATTGGGACGAAAAATCGCTTGATATCAGCTTTGAATTGAGCGATAGCTTGCGCGATGTACTTGATAATCAAAAAGGATTGGATGCGTATGTGTCACGTATCGAGAGTTTTGCTCTGAGTGCTACGCGCGAAACAACCCGAGGTGCCATGGTCGTGGGCACTGACGTGGATGCAGAAAAGCAAATGACCGGCATGCACGAACGAGTTTCAGAGGGAGAGTATTTGAATCCTGAAGATAAGTCGGTTTTGGTAGGAGCGGGACTGGCCGAATACCACAAAATTGGCGTAGGAGACACACTGGTGCTGCTGGGCCAGGGTTATCACGGAAGCAACGCGGCAGGAAAATACGCTGTAAAAGGCATCGTCAAGTTTGGTTCACCTGAGCTGAGCAAGCAATTGACTATTTTACCCATCGCTGAAGCAATGAATTTATACGGTACCGAAGGGATGATTACCAACATTGTCCTTTTACCTAAAGATGCGGACGATGCCGTTAAGCTTTCGGAAGAACTTTCAAAGAATTTAGGCAGCCGGTATGAAGTTATGCCTTGGCCTGAACTCATACCTGACCTTGTGGCGATGATCGAAGCCGATAGAGCCGAGGGCTACATTTTTATGTTCATTTTATACATGGTGATTTCCTTCGGCATTTTTGGTACAGTGCTCATGATGCTGGCCGAACGCAAACACGAGTTTGGTGTGTTGGTGGCCGTTGGAATGAAGCGTTCAAAACTTGCTGCTGTAGTCTTCTTTGAGACGGTTACAATCGCTCTGTTGGGAGCATTTTCAGGCATTTTTGGCGCCATGCCCGTAATCACGTATTTCTACCTCAATCCTATTCGGTTTGATGGTGGTGATGACATGCAGCGCGTGTATGAAGAATACGGCATGGAAGCCGTGCTTCAGGCTTCGGTGGAACCTTCAATTTTTATACAACAGGCTTCCATAGTGGCGATGGTTGCTTGTGTTATTGCCATTTATCCATTTTTTCATGTGCTGAGAATTAGCGCAATAAAAGCAATGAGGGCTTAAGTTATGTTGATAAAAATTGCATTCAGAAACATTTGGCGAAACAAGGTGCGTAGCATCGTTGTGATTATTGCTTTAGCCCTTGGTTTATGGGCAGGAACCTTTACTTCAGGGTTTTACAGAGGCATGATGACCCAGAAAATCAACGATGTAATACAGTCTGAAATGTCGCACTTTCAGATACACGATACCTTGTTTCGGGATGAACTTTTGACGAAGTATTTCATCAAGGATGCGGATCAAATTGTGTCTAAAATCGGTGAAGATCAAGATGTGAAAGCAGCCACAGGCAGAGTCGTTGCTACGGCTATGATGGGTTCGGCAAATAAAAACGGAGCAGCTAAGCTTATCGGAGTTGATCCTGAGCACGAATCTTCCGTTACTGCTTTGCATGAAAAACTGGTCGAGGGCGATTATTTTGAAAGTGTCAGTCGTAATCCGATTCTCATAAGCCGGAAAATGGCAGATTCATATAAACTGAAGCTTCGATCAAAAGTGGTCATGACTTTGCAGGATTTAGATGGGGAGATTGTAGCCGCATCGTTTCGAGTAACCGGGATTTATAAATCAGGGAATGGCATGCTCGATGAGATGAATGCTTACGCGAAACGCAGAGATGTGCAGCGACTGTTGGCAATGGCCGAAAGCGATTACCATGAGGTGGCGGTGTTATTGCATACACATGAAATGGCTGAGTCGGTTGCAGCGAAATACGCTAAGCAATATTCCAATTTGGAAGTACTGCCTTGGCTCGATTTGGCGGCTGGCATGCGATACATGGTTGAGGCATCAGACACGTTTGCTTACGTCATTGTGGCGATCATTTTGGTCGCGCTCCTTTTCAGTGTCATTAATACGATGTTAATGGCCGTGATGGAGAGAACGCGTGAACTCGGGATGCTCATGGCTGTCGGCATGAATAAAAGGAAGGTTTTTTCTATGGTAATGCTTGAAACGCTCTTTTTAGCGATGATTGGCGGACCCATTGGCTTGCTCGTGGCGTTCGGCTTCATCGAATATACCGGAAAACACGGCATCGACCTTGGAGCCGTGGGCGAGGCATACAGCGAATTGGGTTTCTCTGCCATGGTTTACCCGCAATTAGGCGCCAATAGCTACCTAACCATCACATCAATGGTGCTTGTAATGGCAATCATCGCTGCAATCTATCCCGCCCGAAAAGCACTCAAATTAAATCCGTCACAAGCAATAAGGAAAATATGAAACAGCTTCTTGCGGTTGGCTTCTGGCTTTTAGCCAGTCGCCAGAAGCTAGAGGCCAGAAGTTCAAAACAATGAATCACGTAATAGAAACAAAATCCGTTACAAAAATCTACGAAGGAGTAGTTCCTGTAACCGCAGTAAACAGTGTTGACCTCCAAATTGAGGACAATGAATTTACAGCCATCGTTGGACCATCCGGATCCGGAAAAACCACGCTGCTCAATATGATTGGCGGACTCGATCGCCCTACAAGCGGTAGCATCAAGGTCAACGGAATCGAATTGGCCGGTATGAGCGAAAACCAACTCATAGATTTTCGATTGAAACACATCGGGTTTGTATTCCAGAGTTATAATCTGATTCCGGTGCTCACCGCGAGAGAAAATACCGAATTTATCATGCTGATGCAGAAGGTTGATAAAAAACTCAGAGATGAGCGTGTTGAAAAACTGCTTACCGAGGTTGGGCTGGGCGATAAAATGAACAGCAAGCCTTCCCAACTGAGTGGCGGTCAGCAGCAGCGAGTGGCCGTGGCGAGAGCCCTCGCATCGAAGCCTGATTTCATTTTAGCAGATGAACCAACCGCAAACCTCGATTCAAAGTCCACTGAAAACCTGCTCGACATCATGGCGCGTCTCAACCGCGAAGAAGGAATGACGTTTGTGTTTTCTACCCATGATCAACGCGTAATTGATCGCGCCAGACGGGTCGTCACGCTGGTTGATGGGAAAATTGCAAGTGACGAAAAACGGTGAAGACCTTGAGGGAAATAGCAAAAACAGACCGGTCAATCTGCTTGAAATTGATAGTTGTATTGTGGGGCCTTTCGATTCAGACATTGACTTTCTCACAATTGGACTCGACCAGTAAAAAGCTTTCAGAAATCATCAGTTTGCGCGGCTATGTCAAAAACATGCAGACCTTTCAAATGGCCGACTTAAACTATGTTTCGCACGGTAATTTGGTGCACAATAGGTTAAATTTTCGGGTGTATCCAAGCAAGAGCGTGACCGTAGGTTTGGAAGTACGAAATCGAGTGTTTACGGGAGACTTAGTGAACATCAATCCATTCTATGCGCAGTCGGTTGACATTGATGATGGCATGGTCGATTTGAGTTGGGCATGGATGAATGAACCCGGCATGGTTGGCCTTTCACAAATCGATCGGGGTTGGGTGAAGTGGAACAATGCAAAGTGGGACGTCACACTTGGTCGGCAGCGCATCAATTGGGGTGTTAATGCATTTTGGAATTCAAACGACCTGTTTAACACCTTCAATTTGGTTGATTTTGATTACGAAGAACGCCCCGGAACAGATGCTGTGCGTGTGCAGCGGTTTTTTCAAAACGCAACCTCATTTGATGTGGCAATTGCGCCCTCACAATACGATTCAACTTGGATCGGAGCTGGCATGTACCGCTTCAATAAATGGACTTATGATTTCCAATTGTTGGGCGGGTGGTGGAACGATGATGTTGCAATTGGAGCAGGCTGGGCAGGCAACTTAAAGAATGCCGGATTCAAAGGTGAAGTAACTTATTTCCACCCCCAACATAATTGGGAAGACACTACGGGCGCACTTTCAGCCTCCATTTCTATGGACTATGTGCTCAAAGGAAACCTTTATGTGATGGGCGGATTGCTCT
>JBBDRU010000077.1:0-1524 GCA_040905305.1 Salibacteraceae bacterium
GGCACAAAGATAATTTTTGAAAAGCTAAAGACGAAGACTTCTCTTACATTCGATCCGGCACTCCAATGCCTAGCAGTGCCATAGCCGTCTTCAAGGTCTCTGCCGTCAGGCTTGTCAACTGAAGCCTAAATGCCCTTACTTCTCCTTCTGCTTTCAAAATGGGACTATCATGATAAAACTGATTATACAGTTTTGCCACGTCAATGCAATAGTTGGCAATGGCAGATGGATTTAAATCATAAGCCGCAGATGTTGCAACGGTCCTAAACTGAAGCAAGGTGGAAAGCAATGATCGCTCTTTGTCATTCATCTGGCTCAAAGCTGTCAATGGCTCCAACGGCCCGGCTTTCCTTAAAACGGCCCGGCATCGTGCATGGGTGTATTGAACAAACGGCCCAGTATCTCCTGACAATGAAACCGATTCTTGAGGATCAAACATCATGCGCTTGCGCGGGTCAACGCGAAGAAGGTAAAACTTAAGCGCGCCAATCCCAAGCATCTCAAACAGGGCGTTTTGCTCATCATTTGACATTTCGTCAAGCTTACCTTTTTCTTCTGAAGAAGTTTTAGCCGCCTGTACCACTTCATCCATCAAGTCATCTGCATCAACCACGGTTCCTTCTCTCGATTTCATCTTTCCGGTTGGCAGATCAACCATGCCATAACTCAAATGCTTGCAGGCGTTGGCCCATTCATACCCGAGTTTTTCGAGCACTAAAAAGAGCACTTTGAAATGGTAGTCCTGCTCATCGCCCACGGTATAAACTACTTGCTTCAAAGAAGGATAGTCTTCATATCGCTGAACTGCAGTGCCGATATCTTGCGTCATGTAAACCGTGGTGCCATCAGAACGAATGAGCAGTTTCTCATCGAGGCCTTTGTCTTTAAGGTCAACCCAAACCGATCCGTTTTCTTTCTCAAAAAAGAACTTTTTATCCAGTCCCTGCAAAACGATGTCTTTTCCTTTTAGATAGGTTTCAGATTCGTAATAAAGGTGATCGAAGGTCACATTCATACGGTCATACGTGCGGTTAAAGCCATCATAAACCCATGAATTCAGCGTTCGCCAGATGTCCATCACTTCCTCATCGCCCTGCTCCCATTTCAGCAACATGTCTTGCACCATTTTCTGTAAAGGAGCTTCTTTTTTAGCCTGTTCCTCAAGCATTCCTTTGCTTACCAGGTTTGCAACCTGAGCGCGGTAATGCTGGTCAAAAAGCACGTAATACTTGCCGACCAACTTATCGCCTTTTAACCCGCTGCTTTGGGGTGTTTCTCCCTTTCCATGCATTTTCCAGGCGAGCATACTCTTGCAGATATGCACTCCTCGATCATTGATGATTTGAGTTTTCACCACCCTTTTTCCATCAAAGGCTTTGATCAAACTCACGGAATAGCCCAGAAATATATTTCTCAAATGGCCGAGATGGAGCGGTTTGTTGGTATTGGGCGAACTGAACTCCACAAGGATCAATTCATCGCTTTCACCGGGCGCCAACCAATGTGTGGCGTTTGATTTCTCTG
>JBBDRU010000078.1:0-9135 GCA_040905305.1 Salibacteraceae bacterium
AACAACACCATTATCGGCTTGTTTAAAACTCGTTTGGCTTTGATGTGATTTAGTTATCGCCTTGCGCAATTTTGTATCCTTGGCTTCTTCAACAGCTATATTGATCATCGCGGGTTACTTCGGTTTGCTCATTTTAATCTCTTTCCTGACCGGAAAAGACGATTCTAATGCAGCATTTTTCAGAGGAAAGAAAGAATCACCATGGTATGTGGTGGCTTTTGGAATGATCGGTGCATCGTTGAGCGGTGTAACTTTTATTAGCGTGCCCGGCTGGGTTGCCAGCAGCCAGTTTGGATACATGCAGATGGTGATGGGTTACCTTGCCGGCTACCTGGTCATTGGCTTGGTTTTGATGCCGCTGTATTACCGTTTAAACCTCACTTCCATATATGGTTATCTGGAACAACGCTTCGGCTACTGGAGTTACAAAACCGGTGCATTTTACTTTTTGCTTTCGCGGGTCATCGGTGCTTCTTTTCGCCTTTATTTGGTGGCTATTGCTTTGCATATTGCCGTGTTTGAGCCAATGCGGTTGCCGTTTTGGCTAGCGGTGCTGGTAGCGGTGGTTTTGATCTGGGTTTATACGTTCAGGAGTGGTATAAAAACAATTATTTGGACCGATACATTGCAAACCGCTTCCATGCTTTTGGCTGTAGGGGTAACCATTTGGGTTATTTCCGACTCTTTTGATTGGACGTTCACAGAATTGGTAGGGCAAATCAATCAGTCCAGTTATTCCAAATGGTTTTTTTGGGATGATTGGAACAATGATCAGCATTTCATCAAACAGTTTTTAGGCGGTATGTTTATCACTATCAGCATGACAGGCCTGGATCAGGATATGATGCAAAAAAACCTCAGTTGCCGAAACATTCGCGAAGCACAGCGCAATATGTTTTGGTTTAGCATTGTGTTGGTGTTTGCCAACTTGCTGTTTCTGTCGCTGGGAGCCTTGCTTTATATGTTTTCAGACGTGGCGGGATTTGCTGAAGTGGCTGGCGATGAACTGTATCCAACTTTGGCGTTGAGCGGTGAATTGGGTCTAATGGCGGGTGTGTTGTTTATTATCGGACTGGTTGCGGCTGCATATTCAAGCGCGGATAGTGCATTGACCGCTTTAACGACCTCTTTTTGCGTTGACTTTCTTGGCATGGATAAAGCACCAAAACCCAATGACAAGCAAACTCGGAAATGGGTTCATATCGGCTTTTCAGCCTTGCTGTTTGTGGTTATCCTCGTATTCAAGAATATAAATGATGATAGCGTCATTGCGGAGCTGTTTAAAGTTGCCGGTTTTACTTACGGCCCTTTGCTTGGGCTATATTCCTTTGGTTTGCTGACCAAACGCAGTGTAAATGATAAGTGGGTTCCGCTTGTGGCGGTGTTGTCGCCTGCGCTGTGCTATGTGTTGCAGCAAAACAGCTTTGATTGGTTTGATGGTTATAAAATCGGCTTTGAATTGTTGTTGATCAACGGACTGGTTACCACTTTTGGACTTTACCTGATTTCTTACCGCAATATCGCGAAATAGCATCGGCAGCATTGGTGTGACCAACATCTCTTGCCTGCCGCCAATAGTCACACGCCAGGTCACGCTCGTTCAAGTGGTAGTAATTCACGGCTATGTTGTAAAGGGCAGAGGGATAATTGCGATCTGCCGGATCTATGGTGCGTAGAAGTTTGTTTCCTTCTGCGAATGAATTTAATTTGAGCAACGCGTTGGCTTTTGCAATTTTGAAATCAGAATCTGCCGGCAATAATTCAATGGCTTTTTCAAAGAACCCATCTGCCTGCGAAAATTGATCAGAATAGAAAGCTGCGAGCCCCGCGTTGTAGTAACTGAGCGCTTGTTGATTATCGATTTTTATGCTTCTCTCAAAGGCGTTTATCGCCAGGGGATAATTTTGAAGGCGCATGTGTGAAATGCCTAAATGAAACCACGCATTAGCGTCTTCGGTGACCAGGGTGTATTTGCTGAGGTGGTCAATGGCACCGTTGTAATCGTTTTGTTTGTATCGGATAATGCCTTTGTAATAATTGGCTTTTCCACATGATTTATTTACGTGGCAATAGTTATTCAGATCAACCATTGCGGGGTCAAGGTCGCCCCGTTCTATTTTAAGCAACGCCCGTTTCATGTATAGCTCAGCCGATTCAGGTGACTTATCGATAAACTTATTCAGCTTTTTGATGGCTTTTGACGTATCGCCTTTAGTCAATTGTTTATCAACCCGTTTGATGTATTTGGACTGCGACCAAAGTTCAGGCGCTACAAGCAATGCGCAAAGCAGGAAAATGAAGATAAGCTGATATTTCACGATGCGATATTCCGAAAAAATGGTTAAACTTTTCTCACTTTGAGTTGTGTGGTGGCATAACTCATCACTTTCACACGGTCTCCCCGGTCGATGAAACCGGTTTCAGAAGCCGCGTCATAAAGCTTGTCATCGATTTCAACTTTGCCGCTTGGCATCATATCGGTGTAAGCAATTCCTTCTTTTCCGATCAGTTCAAAACTCTCGCGCTTAGCGCCAACGTATCCTTCGTTTTTGCTTTGGGTAGTATTGAGCACGAGCCGTGCAAATGCATTGGTTTCAAAAAGCTTAACGGCTAGAAGAATAGAGCCTGCCACCGATACCGTAGATGAAATGATGGAGATGAGAAAAGACCGTATAAGAATGTCGGTGTCCACTGGTGAGAAGTCGAACCCCACATTTCCTACCATGGCTAGTGCAAGCGCTGTTATGGTGAGTGCCACCCCAGCAATTCCGGCTACACCAAAACCCGGAATCACAAATAGTTCTATCCCGATCAGCACTAGTCCTGCAATGAAGATGATGATTTCCCAATTTTCGGCTAATCCCTCAAGATAGAGAGGAGCAAAATAAAGCACAGATGCCGCAAGTGCGGCTATTATGGGGAATCCAAGTCCGGGAGACTGTAATTCAAAATAGATTCCTCCAAAAATAACGAGGATAAGAATGCTGCTCACCGCTGGGTTGATTAACCAACTGATAATTTTATCAACGTTGGAAAGTTGTTGCTTGATCACCACGTAATCATTGATGCCCTGAGCGAGCATTACTTCGCCAATGTTTTTGTATTCTCCATCGCAAAAGCCATACTCAATCGCCTCATCAACGGTAAGCGTAACCACCTTTCCTTTTTCAGAAATGCCTTCAACTTCTTTATCAGGGTCAACCATGGCTTCAGCGATGTCAGGGTTTCTATTGTTTTCTTCAGCTGTGGCGCGCATTTTTTTGCGCATATAACTTTGGTATTTATCTGGCACCTGTTCTCCTGTTTGATTTACCACAGTGGCCGCGCCAATGGTAGATCCCGGTTGCATAAAAATGCTGTCGCACGCCAATGAAATAAGTGCTCCAGCAGAGGCAGCGTTGTTTTCGATCAGCACATAAACGGGAATCTCCGATTGTAAAATTTTCGTTCGGATGGAGTCTGCGGCATCTACAGCTCCTCCATAAGTGTTCATGTTGATGAAAATAAGGTCTGCTTCGATTTTATGGGCTTCCTTGATCGCCATGTTTGTGGTGCGCCACACTGGTGCTGCAATCTCTTGTTTGATGTCAAATTGATACACTATAAACGAGGAGTCCTGAGCCTTAAGTGTTGGAGTCGCTAAAGCAAGACCCAGAAATAACAATAGCATTTTTCTCATGGCATAAAAGTACTATGCCGTATTGGATAAATCTAGGGTTGACACTTTTCTGAATAACAAAAAAGTGGAATGGCTATGAAACAGGCGGCAGAATATACCCAAAAACATCTAAAAGGCGCTCTGAGAGTCAGTAAAACAGGCCAAATTATGGGTGCTTATATTGGCTATAAGCAAATTCAAAGAAAAAATAAAGTCCTCTACCTAGACGGATAGAGGACTTATTGTTTTTAGCTGTAGGCTTAATTAGGTTACTTGATCACTAACCGATTGATGTAGGTTTGATCATTGGCAAGCGACTTAAGGATATATGTTCCACTGACCAGATGAGAGACATTCAGGTCTACCATTGTTTTGGAATTGTTTTCAAAGAATTGCTTGAAAATAATTTTTCCGGTCAGATCATAGATTTCTACCTGCTGCAAGGAATTTGCGCTGTGAGAAATACTGACGAATCCATTGCTTGGGTTTGGAAACAAAGAGATTTTTGTGTCCTTCGAAAGTTCATTTGTTCCAGTACAAAGTTCATATTTTACCTTGATGGTATCGGTAGCGGTACATCCATTTTCATCGGTGACCAAAACGCTGAAATTCTCAGAGCCTGGTTCTGTTATTCCGCTTCCTACAAGCAGGCTAGATGATGTTGCTCCTGTGTTCCATTGGTAGAGTTGGAACCCTGTGCCAGCACTTATAAACTGCGTTTCATTGAAGTTAATACACAAGGTAATGTTAGGCCCAAGATCCACTTCAGGTTCAGGATAAAGTGTAAGGTTGATATCATCAATGGTTTCGCATCCATCATTGCTTTGAACGGTTACCGAATAATTTCCACTTTCAGTTACCGTCTCCGTTTGGGAGCTTCCACCAGTACTCCATGAGTAACTCGCTGCCCCTGCTCCCGCATTGAGCTCCCATTCATTTGCACAAATTGTGGAATCACCACCTAGATTTACAATAGGTGCTGTTCCCTCAGAAACGTTGAGGGTGTCAACTGCCGGACAACCGTTTGAATCTGTTACAGTAATGTAATACGTGCCACCTTCTGTGACGATAAGATTCTGACTTGTTGAATTGGTGCTCCAGGTGTAACTTGACCAACCTGCCCCAGCATCAACTAAGAATGCTGTGCCGCTGCAAATGATTGTATCTGTAATGGGTAAAGTAAACTCGGGAATTGGCGGTTCAGTAATGACTACGGTGTCCAGAGCAGAATCGCCCTGAGTTGTGGTTGTTGTAACTATATAAGTGCCAGGCCCCAAATCTGTTATTTGAGCAGTAGTATCTCCAGTATTCCACTGGTAACTGATGTTGACTGTAGAGAAAGGAGGGTTAAGGCCGCTGTTCAAAGACCCTGCTGATGTAGTTCCGCAACTCCAATCCGTTGCATCGTCATTGTCGGACGATCCTGTTCTCACAAGGCTCGTGCCGCACCCTGCCTGATTGATGCCATTTCCAGACCATTCGTTGGTGGTTAACGTATAGTTATTTCCACTAACAGTGATGCTGAATGTATTGAGAATCTCTGTTTCTGACCACTCCCATGCAACAAAGTCAACAACATTGCCTTGGTCGTCTGATAGCAATACCCAACCAGGACTTGAGTTGTTGTAAAATAGATTATTGCCCCAATAATTGGATCCTGTGGCATCTTCTCGATAATCCACCCAACCAGCAGGAACGGTGGTAGGCAGATCCCATGTAAGTGAATTAACGTCATTTATATTATTGTATGCATCACTGGTGATAACCATCCATCCATCAGTGTTTACATTGGCTCCACTAACATTGGTGATTTCAATTACGTCTGGTGAATTTGTGTTTACTTCGGATATCACCAAGGGTGGTCCTGATCCGATAACTCCTGCTGACACAGAAGCGACTCCATTGCTATCGCCAAAGCAAGTGATGTCCGAACCACTGGCATTTGTGACTAATTGAGCCCAAGCGGCCATTGGCAGTAAAAAGGTCATTAAAAAGGGTAATAGATACTTCATATCCCGGTTTTTTTAATAAAAGATTCATCGACAAAATTACAAATAATGACGATAAACAATGTCTTTTCGTAGGTTAAATTCTATGTCATTTTAAACTTTGTCCACCAACCGGCAAGGCTTAGTCCGGATATTATGTGCCATACGCCCCACCATGCCGCAATGAAGGTCATTCCCCCAATGGCGAGTTCTTCAGGAAAAATGGCAGGGTTAAACAACAATGCAAGCGCCAGTCCTGAATTTTGAATCCCCGTTTCTATGGCGATGGTTTTTCGGTTAACCTTGGATAAACCAAACATTGCAGCAGAATAGTAGCCCAGCATGAAGGCGAGTGCATTATGCACCAAAACAATTCCAAATATGTATGGAATGTAGCGCAGAAACAATTCAAAGTTGTTGGCGAAAATGATGACGATAAGTCCGATGAAAATGAATATCGACAGTTTTTTGATCGGGGATAGAATTTTTGAGGTAAGTTTTTTAAACCGTTTTTTAAATCCAATTCCGATAGCAAGAGGAAGAGCTAAAATGATCAGGATGGTTTGTAAAACCTCAAACACGTCAATATTCAGGTCACGCACTAAAGCCATGGCGTCCTGATCTGCCGAGGCGATAAAAAGATTTCCCCAAAAGGCAAAATTTAAAGGTGTCAAGATGATTCCACCGAGGCTTGAGAAGGAAGTAAGACTTACAGATAATGCAATGTTTCCGCGCGCCAGCGTGCTGATAAAGTTTGAAACGTTTCCTCCGGGGCAGGCTGAAACCAAGATCATTCCAAGCCCGATGGTAGGGGAGAGCCATGATGAACACAACCAAACCAACAAGAATGTGAACAATGGCATCAGAACAAATTGTGAAAGAATACCTACCAGGATCGGCTTGGGTTTTTTGATTAACCGACTGAACTCATCGGTGTTTAACTCCAATGCTACTCCAAACATAATGAAAGCAATGGTGGCGTTTAGGAAGGTTTTTCCCTCAGTGGAAAAGGAAAGTTGTGCTTTATCTATTTCAGCAAAAATCTCTAACATCACATCAAGGTTTTATAGGTAAACGGTAAATAAGACTCAATTTCACGAACGGTGCATCATTGGCTTCCTGAAAAAGTTGCACTCGATCGTCATCAACTCTGTAAAGTGGAAAAGTAAGCTTTGATTGTTCTCCATCGGTGAACCCGGTGAAACTTCTCCAAAACGAATGACCTGCATGCAACTGGCATACAATTCGTCCGATGGATTTTTCGATGAAAGCACTCGCCTCATTGTTTGTTTTCTCCAGGTATGCATTCCCTGCAGAAGGCATGCGATAACTTCTATTGATGCCTTCAAATCTTGCTCCCATGCGAATTTTGCTTTGTCCAAATTGATAAGCCAATTCTCCATTGATCGGTAGGTTTAAATTCACCTCCCAACGAGTAGATTTATGGTACAGGCCAAGAATTGGTACGATCAATGGCCCAAAGAATTCACCGTTTACATACGCGCCAAGTTTAAGCTTAGTCTGTTGGCTTTTGTTATATTTAAATAGGGCAAAGCCACCGAGTTGACCGCTGTTGTTGCCATTGAGTTGTTCGCTGCTAAGGCGCGGCAGGATGAGGTAGCTTGCCGACCAGCGATCGCTGTGCCTGACATTGATTCCGGCTTTTAGAAAAACTGCATGAAAACGATGATTTTGACCTGATGTGGTTTCTTGAAAATGCATTGTAGATGCATTGATTCCTGTCAGTAACGCAAGTTTTTTGCTCAAAGGAAAGGGCAACAATATATCCAATTGGCTTTCTGAATAGGGAGGAGTAGCAATGGCTTCCCTAACAAATGATGGAGTTTCCCAACCGTTCTGCTCCATTTTCACTAAATCAACGTATTCCTGTGAAAAAGAGTTTCCCGCAGTAAAAAACATTATAGAGATCATTAAGGCGTATGCGGTTCGCATGGTTTAAAAGTTTAAGTCAAACTTCGGCTGAAAATGAGATGAATGGAAATTGAATGTTAAAGGCAGAGATAAATAATTTGCATTATTTGCAAATCCGATGAGTCGTTGTACCTTTCCGCATTAATAATTGCCACCATCAGGTCGAAATGGGTATCAAGTTTTAAAAATCACCATGGCTCAAGAAGACATTCAAGTTCGATTTTTTCAATATTTGAAAGAAAAGCTGGCTCCGGGATTAACCCTGGTAGATGAATTAGCCGAATTGCTTTGTGTTAGTAATGATAGTGCCTACAGACGTATTAGGGGTGAAACATCGCTTTCGATGAACGAGCTCTCAAAGCTCTCAAAACATTTTGGGGTTTCTATCGATAAGATGATTGGGAGTGATTCCAGCACTGTCTCTTTCAATTTTCAACCGCTCAATGAAAGCAGCTTTAATTTTATGGATTATTTGCGTTCCATACGGCAGCAAATGACCTTCATACATGAAGCTGACGAAAAAGAGGTGGTGTATATGGCGAATGAAATTCCATTATTTCATTTAATGCACGCGCCTGAACTGGCTGCTTTTAAGTTGTTTTTTTGGCAAAAAACCATCCTTGATTTTTCATCCTTTACCAACAAGAAATTCAAACTAGGGCAAAAAAATGTGGATGTCAATGAAGTAAGTAGAAATATTCGTGATTTATATTGCCGCATTCCGAGTGTAGAGATCTATCATGCTGAAACCATCGACACAACATTGAAACAGATTGAATATTATTATGTTACCGGTTATTTTGAAGATCGATCAGAAGCAATGATCTTGCTTGAACGGCTAAAAAAACTTGTTGATCACATCAAGGCGCAATGTGAAGTCGGATTTAAATTTAAACCCACAGAAGATGGAAACCCGCCTCAACATGTGCCCTATGTAAAAGAAGGTAACTATGTTGTTTATCACAATGAAGTGCTTCATACGGATAACACGATTTTGGTGAGGATGGGTGATCGCTATTTGAGTTTTCTCACCAGCAACGGAATAAGCTCGTTGTCAACAACAAGCGAGTGGTTTTACGAATCAACCAGCAACGCACTTTCTATTTTGAAAAGAAGATCAACATTGATCAGTGGCACATCTGAAAAAGAGCGCAACAGTGTTTTTCTCAATTATCATGACAAGATCGATCGGCTGATGAAAAAATTAAGCTTTTGAAAATGAGTGCTACTTGTGTAGATTTGAATTATTCTAAAACCAATTTTATGAAAGTAATGCTGTCCCTTTTAATGGTGGTTTTCAGTTTTTCCCTGAACGCGCAGTCGTTTGTTGGCAAATGGAAAACCATAGATGATAACACCGGAAAACCTAAATCCATTGTAGAAATATATAAGAATGGAGATGTGTATGAAGGGAAAATTTTAAAACTTTTCAGAGAACCGGATGAAGATCCTGATCCGATTTGTGATGAATGTGATGAAGACGATCCGCGTTATAATCAAAAAGTAAAAGGCATGGTCATCATCAAAGACATGGTGTATGACAAAGGCGACAATGAA
>JBBDRU010000079.1:0-9074 GCA_040905305.1 Salibacteraceae bacterium
TTTTACTTCCGAGGTCGGTTCCAGAAGGTCTTCTTATAGCGTAAACAGTGTGCCCTCAGTTTTTAGAAACGCTGAAGGCATTCTCGCAACAAACTTTGATACGGTCAAAATAAATGCAGATCTGGATGAAATGTGTAGTATGAAGATGGATTTGCGTTACATGATAGATACTAATGTGCAATGGGTTAGAGTTCGGGCTAGAATTGAAGCTTTAGACGATTATTCATCCAACGGTCATCGCTTGATGATACCAATTTTGGAGAATACAACATACAAGAACAAAGAAACCAATGGAGAGACCGAGTTTCACAATGTTTTCAAAAAAATGCTGCCGGAATCTAATGGAGAATTGATAATTGGAGAAATTGAGGCAGGAGAAGTGATTGAGTATGATAGCACCTATACTTTTCAAGGCGATTATCGTTTGCCAAACTCTGCGCAGGATCCGATTAATCACGCAACTGAGCACTCTATAGAGGAGTTTGATGACATTCATGTAGTCATGTTTATGCAAAGTTTGGTGAATCGTGAAATTTATCAAGGTGCCATTGGCGTGAGAGAATTTACGGAGGCAAATATGGATCGTGATTGGGGTGATGATCGGTTATGGCCTCTTTCTATAGCGGAGTTCAATAAGAATAAAGGTTTTGTGGTTTCTCCCAACCCTGCTAATGGGTTTACTTCAGTACATTTTAGCAAGGATTTTAACGCTGAGAGGATTGAGTTAGTAGATGTTCAAGGAAGAGTGGTTTTATCGAAAACTGCTCCATTTGCTCAAAAGTTTAACCTCTCTGTTTCCGATTTGGTTAGTGGTGTTTATTTCTTCAGAGCTCAGAGCAGCGAAGGATTGATTCAAACGAAAAAAATGATAGTTCATCATTAAATAATATTAGCTGGGTTTAATAAAAAGGCGGATTCAACCCGCCTTTTTTTATGTCTGATTTATTAAGCTTTAGTGATGCCTATTTTTGCTCCTCGAAATTCAGAATCAATTTATGGCAAAACTTACTAGCAGAAAAGAAAATTACTCTCAATGGTATAATGAATTAGTCGCAAAGGCCGATTTGGCTGAAAACAGCGATGTGCGCGGCTGCATGGTTATCAAGCCGTATGGTTATGCTATATGGGAAAAGATGCAATCATCTTTGGATAAAATGTTCAAGGAAACCGGTCATTCTAATGCGTATTTCCCGTTGTTTATTCCCAAATCTTATTTAAGCAGAGAAGCCGCTCATGTTGAAGGCTTTGCAAAAGAGTGCGCTGTTGTTACGCATTATCGTTTAAGGGCAACAGCGGATGGTAAGGGTGTTGAAGTAGATCCGGACGCTAAGCTGGAGGAAGAATTGATTATAAGACCGACATCTGAAACCATTATCTGGAACAGCTATAGAAATTGGATTCAATCTTACCGGGACTTGCCGTTGTTGCTAAATCAATGGGCAAATGTTGTGCGTTGGGAAATGAGAACCAGACTGTTTCTGCGAACTGCAGAATTCTTATGGCAAGAAGGCCATACGGCACATGCAACTAAACAGGAGGCTCTGGAAGAAACTGAGAGAATGTTGCATGTATATTCCAAATTTGCAGAAGAATTTATGGCATTACCGGTGATAAGGGGAGTTAAAACCCCTAGTGAGCGCTTTGCCGGAGCTATTGAAACTTATTGTATTGAAGCATTAATGCAAGATGGAAAGGCTTTACAAGCTGGAACAAGTCACTTTCTTGGACAGAATTTCGCCAAAGCATTTGATGTGAAATTTACAACGAAAGAAGGAAAACAAGAGTTTGTATGGGCCACAAGCTGGGGAGTATCTACACGTTTGGTTGGGGCACTTATAATGGCTCACTCCGATGATTTTGGGCTGGTTTTACCACCAAAACTGGCACCGATTCATGTGGTGATTGTGCCAATTTACAAAGGAGAAGAGCAGCTCAGGCAAATTTCTGATTATGCGAACCTTTTGAAGTCGGAGTTGGAGTCTCATGGCTTGAGCGTAAAGTATGATGATCGAGATACACACAAGCCAGGGTTTAAATTCGCTGAATACGAGATGAAAGGTGTTCCGGTGAGAGTTGCTATTGGACCAAAGGATTTGGAGAACAATTCCGTTGAGGTGGCTAGAAGAGACACGATGGAGAAAGTTACAATGCCACGACCAGGCAGTGTAAATCATATTGTAGCTTTGATGGAGGAGATTCAAAAGAACATCTATTCAAAAGCCTCCGAGTTTCGGAAAGCTTCCACCCATCACGTTGATGATTATGAATCGTTTAAAGAAAGAATAAAAAAGGGTGGTTTTGTCTTGGCTCATTGGGATGGAAGTGAAGAAACCGAGGAGCTAATAAAGCAGGAGACAAAAGCAACCATTCGGTGCGTTCCAATAGATGAGTTTGCCTCAGAAGAAAAAGGAGTTTGTGTCAAAACAGGAAAACCATCTGATGGCCGCGTGGTTTTCGCCAAAGCATATTAATTATGGGTAAAGATAATTCAACTTTAGATGAGATTAAAGACTTGATGCTCAACAAATGTAGGTTGAAACAGCAAGTATATCAAAGCACAAAAGAGTCGTTCGGAATACTGAAGGAACAATTGAATGAGATTGGTTCCGAACTTACTAAGGTAAATAATGATTCACCGGGTCAAATCGATCTTGAGATTGTTTCACAAGGCGAGTTTGAAGTAAAAATTACCATCGCTGGTGACACTATTGTGTTTCATATGCATACAAACGTGTTTGCTTTTCCTCCATCTCACATGGTTCATAGAAGCCCATACATCATGAAGAACCCGAATAGCGCCTATTGTGGAGTAATCAATATTTATAATTTCCTTGCGGACTCATTCAGATATCACCGTCTAAATGATACCGGCTACCTCATCGGTCGGATATTCGTAAATAGCGAAAACCACTTTTTTGTTGAGGGTAAACAACATTTGGGATATCGATTTAATGACTTTGCCGCTCAAAAAGTTTCTGAAGCGCAGCTCAGAAATATTTTGGAAGCAGCCATTAAGTACAGCATGAGCTTTGATCTCTTCACACCTCCATATAATGCTGTTGATCAAGTTAGTTTGAGCGATATTATTGAATTAAACAACCATCAAAAAATTAAAACAGCAAAGCGTTTAGGATTTAAATTTCAACATTCTGAGGATTCAAAAGTGGACTTCTAATTTTTTTTTCTCAGTACATTGCCCCAATTGCGAATATAATTACATTTGCAGTCCTTTTTAAAACGATGGCCCGTTCGTCTAGGGGTTAGGACGCCAGATTTTCATTCTGGAAACAGGGGTTCGATTCCCCTACGGGCTACAACGAAAGATAACTATGGCAAATCACAAGTCTGCACTAAAGAGAATAAGACAAAACGCGGTAAGAAGAACGCGAAACGCATACTATCATAAAACTGCTCGAAATGCAGTTAGGAAGTTGCGAGAAACTTCTGATAAGAAAGAAGCAACAACCATGTTGCCTCAAATTTTTTCTATGCTTGACAGATTGGCTAAGAATAATGTCATTCACAAGAACAAAGCAGCAAATCTCAAGTCTAGCCTAACAAAGCACGTTAGTTCGATATAAGCAATACGAAAAAAAAACACTTGGAAAAGGCACCTAGTTTGGGTGCCTTTTTTATTTTTCGGCACTATGGCTGAATTTGACATAAACGGAGATAATGGTTTTAGTATTAAACAGTGGGCCGAAAGTGACAGACCGCGAGAAAAACTAATGCTCAAAGGAAGGCACTCTTTATCGGATGCTGAACTTATAGGAATATTAATCGCTAGTGGCAGCAGAAGTGAATCTGCGGTCCAACTCTCTCAGCGTATTTTAAAATCTGTCAATAATGACCTAAACCAATTGGGAAAACTTTCGGTGAAAGACTTAATGGCTTTCAAAGGGATTGGTGAGGCTAAAGCCATAAGCATTGTTTCTGCCCTGGAGTTGGGAAGGCGAAGAAAAGAGTCCGCAGAAGGTGAAAAAATTAAAGTCACGAGCAGTCAGGTAGCCTTCGAGCAAGTTTATCCGTTCCTTGCAGATTTAGACCATGAGTTCTTTTACGTAATACTCTTGAATCGTGCCAATATTGTTTTGGAAACTGTAAGAATAAGTCAAGGTGGTGTTACGGGGACAGTGGCAGATTCAAAAACGATTTTCAAAGCCGCGCTCGACCGGTTAGCGTGTGGCGTGATTTTATCGCATAATCACCCCTCAGGTAATCTTCAACCAAGCACTTCAGATATCAATTTAACTCAAACCATGGTTAAAGCGGGTAAGATTTTGGACATTAATGTTTTAGATCATATTATAGTAGCGGGCAAAAGTTACTATAGTTTTGCCGATAATGGCCTACTCTAAAATGGACAAACCTGCTACCCTTTTCATCTTTGTTCAAAAAGTAAATCAGCGATTGGTTTACACAGCCAACGAATTTTTTAAAAGAAGGATGGGAGTTGACTTTGAAATCGTGACCAACGAGACTGCGTTCGAATCTTTTGATGGGTTTAAGTTAAATTACTCTTCTGCTGAAATAGAAGGTATTCCTAGTATTGTTCCTGCAAGTTTGCTTTTCGAAAAAAGAATTCATTCTCAAGAATTGGACGCTTTTAGCGATGATGGTGTCTTAAAGTTATTTCAATTGAAACACAACTCGCTGGGCTATGATCCTCTGGCGGCTTCATTTTTCTTTTTAAGCAGGTATGAAGAATATTTGTTGCATCGTAAAGACGAGCATGACCGCTTTTTGGCCGATGAGTTTTTGGTCGTAAAAGAAAAGGCTGAATGCTCTCCCCTCGTAGAAATTTATGTACAGGAGGTGGCAGAATGGTTGATGGAAACCTATTCGGGGTTTAAACCGGATTTTGGTAAGCCGAGAGTAGAAATCACCATAGATGTTGATCAAGTATTTGCATTGAAATCCAAAGGTCTTGCACGATCGATATTAGCTTCTTTAAGTGATTTACTTCGGGGTAAACTCTTAGCAAGATTGCGCGTAATGTTTGGTTTAGAAAAGGATCCGAATGATGTTTATGATCACCTAATCTCGATTTGTGAAAAGGCTAATGTCAATCTCCAACTTTTTATTCAGGTTGGCGGTAATTCAAGGTTTGATGTCAACAATCCACCTCATTTGGCGGCAATAAAGCAACGAATCACTGAGTTATCTTTAAGTGCAAAAGTTGGCCTGCACCCCAGCTATTATAGTTCTGATGACGATAAAGTGCTGTTGAATGAGATGGAGCGACTAAGAAATATTTTGGCTCAGCCTATAAAGGCGAGCAGGCAACATTACTTGAGGTTTCGTATTCCTAATACCTTCCGTCAACTGGATGAAATGGGAGTTAAGGAGGACTACAGTTTTGGGTTTACAGACCGGAATGGTTTCAGAGCATCAACGTGTAAGCCATTTCGATTCTATGATTTGCAACGTGAAGAAGTTTTAGAAATAAAAATGATTCCAATTGCGACCATGGATTTGGTCTCAACCCGGGTGCACCACGATCAAGATTTAGCCTTGAAAGAAATGAAAGCCATATGGGAGTCAGTTTCTAAAGTTGGTGGCCTTATGGTAACAATGTGGCACCCAGAGGTGCTTAATGGTCTTGAGGGTGAGTTTGCCTCTTTTTCTTTACTTGAAGACTTTTTGAAAGATGTTTAGATTAGTAAATAGCTGTGAAATAGATATCAGGGCTTGGGATGCGTGTGTGCTTTCCAGTAAATATTTTAGACATTACTACCTGAGTTATTTTTTAAACAATGCTTGTGATCAATGGGATGCCCTTGTGGCAGAAGACTACAAATGGGTTTGGCCTCTTCCTATCAAGAACGTTTTTATCAAAAAAATATATCAACCATTGCTGGCACAGCAATTAGGACCTGTTGCCAAAGGTGATATTAGCGAAGATGAGCTCTTTGATGCATTACGGCTTTTAAAAAAGAAATATCCAGTAGGTAGCATAAAGTTTAATAGCAGCATAAAACGTGTTCCGTTGATCGATACCACAAAAGGAACAAACGTTGAGCTTGATCTGAAATTACCATATGAAAAAATCAAAAAGAACTATTCTCGATAAACAAAGTCAAACCTGAAAAAAGCTGAGAAAGCAGCATTAACCGTTGACAGAAATAGTGACTATGACCCATGGGCTGTTTCTACTTTTCAAAAAACAGTGGGTCAGAGGATTGACTCTTTACAACAATCGTTTTATTTAGCAGTAAAGAATATCTATACCGCTTTTCAAGAACGAGGTGAAGCCGAAACATTTGTTGCGAAGGATACATTTGGAAATGAAATGGCACAGGTTCTTTTGTTGAATTCAAACAAGCGATTACTCTTCTTTTTTTCGGCCTCTAATGATGAGGCGCGAAACTGCGGAGCTATGCATTTTGTTATTGATCAGATTATTCAGCAATATTGTGAGAAGCAAGAGGTTTTTGATTTTGAAGGTAGTAACGATAAAAATTTAGCGTTTTTTTATACCGGTTTTGGGGGCACAGAGCAGGTATATTTGCACGGTCGATTTTCAAAATTTCCAAAATCATTTCAAAGAATATTAAAACTATGATTCACAACCTCTCCAGTGAAAGATCAATAGTGGATCATTATATGGAAATGCTGCGCAGTGTTGACCTTCAGAACGACCGTGAGCAGTTCAGAGCCAACATAAAAAGAATTGGAGCAATTCTAGGCTATGAGATAAGCAAGGAATTGGAGTATGAGACAAAAGAAATTAAAACACCGATGTCAAAAATGAGCCATCCCTTTTTAAGTGATCGAGTTGTGATTATCACCATTTTGAGGGCGGGAATACCAATGCACGAAGGTGTGTTGAACACATTTCCTAAAGCTGAATGTGGTTTTATATCAGCGCTTAGAAAGCACAATGAGAGCGGGTTTCATATTGAGTTAGAATATTTGGCTTGTCCTGATTTGACTGGGAAAATCTTAATTTTGAACGATCCAATGCTTGCAACAGGCCAATCATTTATTACAGCTTTAGATGCCTTAAAGAAATTTGGACTTCCCAAAAGAACTATTTTAACGGCTGTAATAGCAAGTGAAGATGGTATTATAAATCTAAAGGATCGACTGACCCATCCATTTGATTTATGGGTTGCAGCGATCGACCCTGAACTTAATAAGAAGAAATACATCGTACCCGGTTTGGGCGATGCGGGTGACCTTTCATTTGGCACAAAACTTCAAAATTGATTTGTGATGTTTTTGGAGTTGTTGCGCATAATCGGATTTGTGTTATTCAGCAGTGTTAAGTTTCTTTTTGCACCGTCCACGGTTTATTTATCGGGTTACTCTTATTTTGAAACTATTGCTATTACTATCACAGGAGGTGTAATTGGTGTGTTGGTGTTCTTCTATACCGGAGCTAAAATGTTTGCTTTTTTGAATGAACGATTTAAAAGAAGCAGGCCAAAAAAGGCGTTTTCAAGACGAAATCGAATGTTGATCAAGTTAAAATCTTCGTGGGGTTTAATTGGTCTGGCCGTTCTAAGTCCGAGTTTTATTTCAATACCTTTTGGAAGCCTTATTGCCGCAAAATATTTCAGGCATGATAAAAGAACAATGCCCTTAATGCTGGCTGCCGTTGTATTCTGGTCTATCACATTAACATCATTAACTGCATTAATCGGCCCGCTATTTGACTGATATTCAGCATATATATTTTGATCTTGATCACACGTTGTGGGATTTTGATGCCAATAGTTTGGAAACGCTTGGTGAATTATACGCACTTTTTGATCTATACGAAAGGTCAAACGGATTAGATGAGTCATTCTTCACAAGCCGTTACCTTCATCACAATGAACGAATGTGGGCAATGTATCGGGAAAATCGCATTTCTAAATCACGCTTGAGGTCTTCACGATTTGAGTCCGCCTTGCGCGATATGAGAATTGAGGATAAAAATTTGGCTAAAAAATTAGGTAATGCCTACATTGAAATTTGCCCGAAGAAGCAAAAGCTTAAACCGGGAGTGCATGAAATACTTGAATTGCTTTCTGAACGCTATGATATGTCTATTTTATCCAATGGTTTTCAAGAATCGCAGTTGACGAAATTGAGTGTAACTAAACTAGATCGTTTTTTTGTTGAGGTGATTACCTCAGAGCGTGCCAGTGCTAAGAAACCAAACCCCAGAATCTTTCAATTTGCCAACACCTTGACGAAGGTTGATAAAGCTCATTCACTTATGATCGGTGATAACCTGGAAATTGATGTTAGAGGGGCTGAAAGTTACGGATGGAAGGCTATTCACTTTGATGAGTCTGCCGATCAAAACTCAGCTGGTACCATTAACAATTTGATGCATTTGAAGCAATTACTTATTAAAGGTGGCTAGGATGGTTTGTCCTCCAATTGTCTTTTGATCCAAGCTCACTTCAATCTTAACATTTTTGGGAATCAGCAAATCGACTCTACTACCGAATTTTATAAAACCCATCTCAGCTCCCTGGTTGACTTGTTCGCTAATTTTAGAATAATTTACGATCCGTCTTGCCATTGCCCCTGCAATTTGCTTTGCTAAAACCTTTCCATAAATGGGGTTTTCGATTACAATACTGTGTCGCTCATTGTCAGTAGAAGACTTTGGGTGCCAAGCCACCAAATACTTGCCGGGATGATATTTAGAATAAACGATTTTACCCGATATCGGATACCAGTTGATATGCACATTAATAGGAGACATGAAAATACTGATCTGTGTAACTTTTTCATCAAAATATTCAGGGTCGTCAACGTCTTCGATAACCACCACCTTACCGTCTGCAGGTGCCAGAATAACATCTTCCAGTTGCAGCGATCTCCTTTTTGGGTTCCTGAAAAATTGTAAAATTGATGCAATTAAAACTGTGGCAATACCAATGGCAATAGGTTTTGCGGATTCGACATCTGCGAATAAATAGCTAGCAATCAATATAATTGAGATAGAAACTATGGACGCTAATAGTATTGATCGTTTGCCCTCTTTGTGGAATCTCATGATTAAGGTTTAGGAAGGATAAGCTCAAAGTAAATAATTGAAGCAGGAATGGCGAGCATCATAGCATCAAATC
>JBBDRU010000080.1:0-9070 GCA_040905305.1 Salibacteraceae bacterium
ATCGTTTTCGGATATTAAAACCAAATGAAGCACCGATCAAACCACCATATTTTCCGGGAGAATAAAACACGTTGATCGGAATGTTTAAATGACCCGACTGAATGGTTTTTCCGGCCGCTACCGTAAAGCCATATTCTACCTTGGCGGAACCTCGCGAGTCTATGTTTTCATGCAGGTCTGATTTGTAGTTCTGTTTTTGATCTTCGTCATATTCCGATGCGCGTTGCCACTCATTGTTTTGGTCATAAAAACCGTGTGCCACTCTTGTGAGACGAAGCGTAGGCCCAAAAGCAAATTCAATACCGGAGCGGCTATGCCTAAAACCGTTCATAAATGTTACGCTGGGAATAAAAGCTTGCTGATCCATTCCACCAATCATCGGAATAACCTCAACAAGCGCCTGTAGGTTTCCTGCGCTCAGGTATTGCCACTCAAACTGATAGCCGAATTGGCTCATGACGGGAAACATTCCAAATCCATTGTTATTTTCCGAGTCTTGCAAGCGTTGTCCGCGCAATCCGCTTACGTAAGTAAAACCCATTCTTGGTCCATTCAACTTAAGACGCTCCACCACCTGATCGGAAAGGGTTCGCTCTTTTTTAACCAATCCGTTGAGCAAAAGCGCGTCAGATTCTAATCCGAGTAGATTATTCACTGAAATCTCGATCATTCCTTCTAACTCACCACCGAGGTTGTAATATTCGGTAACATCAGATGCTATGATCTCGTTCTTGTGTACATCCACGATAATCAGGTTGATCACAATTCGCTCTCCAAAGCGCTCTGCACTTCCTGAAAGCATTTGATCTGCGCCCAGCTTTTGCCCAACTTCTGTCAGGCATTTTATGCTGTAGCAATTGCTAAAGTCTATCTCATCGTTATTGATCAAAGCCTTTACATCATGTTCTCGAAATACGGTATAGCCATCTGTTCTTTGCATTTTTAACCGTGCCATTTTTCCAATGGCATCTGCATCTTGGATCAGGTCATGCGATTCAATCGTCAGAACGCCCATTTTAATCTTTTTCTCAGAAGTTTGAGCGAAAAGTGGTCCGCTCAATAGCATCATAATAATCAGTTTAACTGTTTTCATACGTTTCATAATCGTTGGTTTTTTTGATTTGATGGAGCAAACCTACCTCCCTACCAGGCCGACTTAAAACGGAATCATGGGCTCTGAAAGCAAATGGTGGCATATTGTGCAGAAAGACCCCGTAGGATCCACAGGTATTTGCAATAAATGCAAATAGCACGGTTGACATCCTTAGTCGTTTCGAAAAAAACTTAAAATCTGAGTTCGATAATTATTCATAAGCAGTCTGAATCCTGAAGAATAATTGAATTCAGGTTAAAACAACCTGAAGGCAAAGATTCTATAGAAGTTCATGAGCCCAAACCGAAACACTCAGCAAACAAAAAACTTTTAAGACCTTTGAATAATGGTTTTGCGCATTGCACCCTTTTTCTTTCTCTGTTGCTTCGTGGCTTGCTCGCAGCAAAGCGAACCGGTTGACCAACCTCCTGCGATGGAAAACGAGGAAGGCATTACGATAATAAACGGTGTTGAGCGCAGTGAACTCGCCTTGCTGATGCGCGAAATGTATGATCAAATGGATATGATAAAAGATTCCATCGCGCGCGGTGAATCGATAAGCACAGATTTTTACGAGGCTTTCAAACGCATTCGGGATGCGCATGCAACCGAGCCTGCTAAAATTGACGATAACTATCAGTCCATGGCAGATGCATTTTTAGAAAACTACAAACGGTTTGAAGAGTCAACCGAAAGCCAAGCTGAAGCCTACAACATTATGATTCAGAACTGCGTGGTTTGCCATGAGCAGAAATGCCCTGGGCCAGTGAAAACCATCAACAAATTAAAGGTCAAAGAAAACTAGGTATCGTATTCTCCTGAATATTGAAAAGCACTATGCCTACAACCTGCATTTGATTATTCTTTAGGCCTATGCGTCAAATCGGTCTGCGTTCATGACTTTGCACCATGCTTTAATAAAATCTCGCACAAACCTTTCTTTGTTGTCATCCTGCGCATAAAATGCAGAATAAGCGCGGAGTATTGAATTAGAACCAAAAACCAGGTCTATCCGTGTTGCGGTCCATTTGATGTCTCCGGTTTTTCTGTCAATGATGTGATAGAGGTTTTTTCCAGTCGGTTTCCAGACGTATTTCATGTCAGTAAGCACAACAAAAAAGTCATTGCTAAGCATCCCTTCCCGATCGGTTAATACTCCGTGTTTGGTTCCACCGTAATTGGTTCCCAACACACGCATGCCCCCCATCAAAACCGTCATTTCAGGTGCAGTTAAGCCCATGAGTTGGGTTCTATCCAGGAGCAGTTCTTCTGGCTTTACATCATAATCTTTCTTAAGCCAATTTCTATATCCGTCATGAACAGGCTCTAGATCAGCAAAGGATTCTACATCTGTCATTTCTGCGGTTGCATCTCCACGACCGGGAACAAATGGAGCTTTCAATTTGACACCTGCTTCGTGAGCTGCTTTTTCAACGGCCGCGGTTCCTCCCAAAACGATTAAGTCTGCCAGACTTACATTCTTAGACAGTTCGGATTGAACGTTCTGGAGTTTGTGCAGAACTTTTTCCAATCGTTTTGGTTCGTTCCCTTCCCATTTGTTTTGTGGTGCTAAACGAATACGGGCACCGTTTGCTCCGCCTCTGAAATCAGATCCTCTAAAGGTTCTTGCACTGTCCCAGGCTGTAGTAATCAGCTCGGTGTGGGTTAATCCGATACTTAATAATAGTTCTTTCAGAGAGTCAACCTCTGCATCCGACAAAGTATAATCTACTGCTGGTATCGGATCTTGCCAGATCAGGTCTTCTTTTGGAACATCTGCTCCGAGGTAGCGGCTTTTCGGCCCTAAATCACGGTGCGTCAATTTAAACCATGCCCTTGCGAAGACCTCTGATAAGTATTCAGGGTCTTTGTAGAACCGTTCTGATATTTTACGGTAGGCAGGGTCTTTGATCATCGCCATATCGGCATCCGTCATAATAGGGTTTTGGCGCTTACTCGGGTCGTGTGCATCAATGGGTTTGTCTTCTTCTTTGATGTTGATCGGCTCCCATTGCCATGCACCTGCCGGGCTTTTCTTTGATTCCCAATCATAATTAAAGAGCAAATAGAAATACCCATTGTCCCAGGTGGTCGGATTGGTTGTCCATGCTCCTTCAATTCCGCTGGTAACAGTGTCTCCTGCGTTTCCGGTGCCTTTCGGGTTCTTCCACCCAAATCCCTGTTCATGAGCATCTGCTCCTTCCGGGCTTTCGCCCAATTTAGAGGCATCACCGTTTCCATGTGCCTTTCCTACGGTGTGTCCACCGGCAGTTAAGGCCACGGTTTCTTCATCGTTCATCGCCATACGCTTGAAGGTCATTCGCACATCATGCGCAGTTTTCAATGGATCAGGTTTTCCATCAACTCCCTCTGGATTAACATAGATCAGTCCCATTTGAACAGCTGCGAGAGGATTTTCTAACGATTCGCGATCGGTATCATCTTTGTAGCGATTTTTAGTAGCTGCAAGCCACTCTTTTTCGTTTCCCCAATTGATGTCTTTTTCTGGATGCCAAATGTCTTCACGCCCACCGGCAAAGCCGAAGGTTTTCAGTCCCATCGATTCGTAGGCCATATTTCCGGCCAGGATAAATAGGTCTGCCCAGGAAATCGTGTTTCCATACTTTTTCTTGATGGGCCATAGCAGCCGATGCGCTTTATCTAAATTCACATTGTCTGGCCAGCTATTCAATGGAGCAAATCGCTGATTTCCGGTATTACTTCCTCCTCTGCCATCTGCAATACGATAGGTTCCTGCCGAGTGCCATGCCATGCGAATCATTAGACCTCCATAGTGACCCCAGTCGGCAGGCCACCAATCCTGACTATCGGTCATCAGGTTTTTAAGATCGCTCTTCAGCGCTTCCAGGTCAAGCTTTTTGAATTCTTCTTTGTAACTAAAACCTTCACCCAGAGGATTGGTTTTTGAGTCATGTTGGTGGAGAATATCTAAATTGAGGGCTTTTGGCCACCAATCCATAACGGTATTGCTTGTTGATGTATTTGCCCCGTGCATGACTGGACATTTACCTGCTGTTGAACTGCTCATTATTAGTTGCTTTTTTTATTTTACGATGTATTAAAGACAAGTTTAAAATAGTTCAACCTATATTCCTTCACCATAAAATAGTGTAAAAACCAGATCGGAAAGGACGTTGGTGTAAAATAAACTTCTTCCACCCAACTAATGTAAGCATTACCCACGATGGTTCAATGCAGATTGACCAGTGTTTTTTTTTGGAATCACAAATGAAAGAAGTGCCTCTTTAGGTTTGAAAATTGTTTTCCGAAAACTGTGGTATATTTAGGTTAGTGCGCGATTACACCCTCACTTGACCACTGCCTACAACATGGTATTTATTCGTTACCAACTGTTTTAGACCCAGAGGGCCTCTATGGTGTAGTTTATCAGTACTGATAGCCAGTTCTGCACCAACACCCATTTGCCCACCATCTGTGAATCGTGTAGAAGCGTTATGGTAAACGGCAGCGCTGTCTATTTGTTCCATGAAAGTGGCTGCATCGTCTTTATTTTCAGTCAATATGATATTGGAATGTCCACCAGAATAGGTATTAATAAAGTCAATGGCACTTTCAAGTCCTTCGATCGTTCCCATAGCCGCTTTTTTAGCCAAAAACTCTTCATGCCACACACTTTTATCGCTGATGTTGTCTTTTGTCTCAAGAACACCCAATAAATCATCAGACGCAATGACATGTATATCATGCTTTGTGAGCTCTGACTCGATTTTTTTGGCAATCGATTCAAAATGAGGGTGGTTTTTATCGATCAGGATTTTATCTAAAGCATTGCAACCCGATATCTTATCGGTTTTCGCATTTACAATCACTGGTATTACCTTTTCGGTGTCAGCATCAGGAGCAACGTAAGCAAAGTTGTTTCCTCTACCACTAACTAAAACAGCGCACTTGGCGTGTTCTTTCACAAAATTAATCAAGCGCTCACCCCCTCTTGGCACAATTAAATCAAGCGGCTGATCGGGGTTTCTTAAAAAGGCTTGTGTTGTTTCCCGATTCATTTTTAAATACTGAATCCAATCTTGATCCAGGCCGTTTTTTTCCAAAGCTTTGTGCCAGCATTTTACCAATTCTTCATTACTATTATGTGCTTCCTTGCCGCCTTTCAACAATATTTTATTGTTCGCTTTAAAAGCTAAAACAGCCGCTTCAATAGTAACATCAGGTCTAGATTCATAAATGATCATGATTGTACCAAAAGGTGCCGTTTTGTTGGTAATGTTGAGGCCATTTGACAAGGTGTCTTCACTGATTGTTTTGCCTACAGGGTCTTCTTGTGCTTTCACCTCTTTAACAGCTCTGATCATGTCATCTACTTTAGCCTCATCAACCACTAATCGATCGTACAATGCCTGATCATCTCCTGTAAATGCTTTTAAATCTTTTTTGTTTGCTGCTATGATAGAGGCCCTGTTTTTATCGAGCTCATCAATCATGGACTGCAATACTTCGTTTTTCTTGTCTGTCGTTAAAAGTTTCATATTGTTAAGTTTTTGATTCTTTAGCGCTTTTTTATGAAGCAGTAAGTTCTTTATCGTAAATTTTGGTTCCAACGTCCTTGCCATGTACAATGTCGATAATGCTATCGTCCAATTTGCCATTGGCAATAAATGTTGGGATATTTTTTGCAGCGGTTTTCTTGGCTACACTCAATTTTGAGCCCATTCCTCCACGTCCTTCACCTTCCTTTTTCTCAGAACGATGTATAACATGCTCCATATTTTGACCTGTGGTTACAGACTTGATCAATCGAGAGTTTTTATCATCCGGGTGTCCATCGTACAACCCATCCAAATCCGTAAGTAGTATCAACATATCGGCATTGATCAATTCAGCTACCAAACTTGCCAATTCATCATTATCGGTAAACATTGACATAGACAGCGATACCGCATCATCTTCATTGGCAATCGGAACAATTCCCTGGCTTAGTAAACCTTCATAGCAATTAATCATGTTCTCACGATGTTTTCCTTCATCAAAATCACGCTTGGTAGCTAACACTTGCGCACATCGCATTCCATAATCATGAAAAATACTGTAATAGTGACGCATCAACCTTGGTTGACCCACCGCAGAATAAACCTGTCTTCGAATGGTTTGATCTTCGATATCATTATTGTCCAGGACTTCTTTGCCGGCAATCACAGATCCTGAGGAAATCAAAACGGTTATTACATCCTCCTCATATAAGCGCGCGATCTGATCTACTAATCTTTTCAGAATTGGCCCCACAATGCGGTTATCTCTATTGACCATTACATTGGTGCCCACTTTTACTACAATTCTTTTTTTAAATTCCATACCTGTTATTTATCTTCTTTTCCTAGTTCTACGGCCCTGTTAAAAGCAGCATAGGCGGCTTCTTCAATTAAGGCCTTAATGTTATTATCGTCCATCGAATCGAGTGCAGCTCTTGTAGTGCCACCTTTCGATGCAACTTTATTCATCCATTTGCTTGGTGACAAATCTGATTGGTTAAAGAGCTCCACTGCTCCTTCAAAAGTTTGACTTACCAAGACTTTCGAATCATGATCTGAAAAGCCCATCTTTTTGGCAGCTTCCATCATAGATTGCATAAAGTAAAATACATAGGCGGGTCCGCTTCCTGAGATACCTGTAGAGGCATCAATGTCATTTTCAGAATCTAAATGAACCGATTTTCCTGTGGTATTTAACAATGACTGAACCGTTGAAGTTTCTAATCGAGACACTTCATCAGAGGTTGTGAAAGAAGTCAAGCCCTTGCCTACCTGCGCTGGTAAATTTGGCATCGCCCTCACCACTTTTACAATTCCTAGTCCTTTTTGAATACTTTCAATTTTGACACCAGCCATCAATGAAACGATCACCTGATCTTTTTTGGTCAACGGCTTTAATTCCTTAAACAACTCTTCCGTGTGATAAGGTTTCACTGCAATAAAAACGATATCCGCTATTGGAAGACAATCTTTAAGATCGGTGTAAACATCAAATCGGCTGATTTTTTTCAACTCCTCCGTCTTTTGAGGATCAGTGTCTGAGATCATCAGGTTAGACTTACTTAAATACTCAGATTTAACAAGTGCTTTTGCGTAGGCCAACCCCATATTTCCTGCACCAATTACTAATACTTTCATTCTTGTTTTTCTTTACATAATGTCATTAAACCCAACCTATGCAAACATGATGCAGATTCACATTTTGAACATATTTTTCTTTCTGAATAAGAAGAAAGCTTGAGGATAATAACCTAACTACCTGATAATCTAGCGCTTTAAAAGCAAAACTATCCGTAGTGCAAAATTGACAGTTGATTTTTATAATGGGTCAAATCGACACATGTGTATAATATATTCTACACAATTTTTGACAAATTATAAGGCGCTATCGATGGCATTAATTGATAATATCCAGTGCAACGCCATTCTATTTAAACGCTATAGCTCAAGAATCTTCTGAAAATCGCTCCCTCAAAAGCATCACGACATCTTTGGACGAATGAACTATCATTTTTGGCTAAGAAACGTTGGGTATTTCAGCGCGCGTTCCTGCCTGCCCGTAGGCCAGGCGGGTTCACCGTGACAAAATATACAACCAAGAACCAAAGCTTGCGTTTCTGTATGTTCCACCTCATATTTGCCTAATACGTGGTAGTGATAAGGCTCCCTTACGTCTGGTCAAAGCCGCCTATTGAAGCAGCGAAATAGCTATCATTAAGGCTACAATAAGTAGATCATATTTTCCGAATTAGTATGCGTTAACAGCAATTCGCCTCACAACCCACCTTTTAAAAAACTCAAATTGTGGTTTCTACCATTGTAAAGGAAAAATTTAGAACTTGTGGCCTATGCTAGGAAAAAAGGACTATTCAGAAAAACTGTTTATGAGCTTTCAGTTGAGCGAGCGTGTCCCCTAAGACAACTTCTATCGCAGACTGAAGAGAAGAACCATGCTCAATTTTCAGAGAAATAAAACTGTAGTTATCGGGTTAAACGGGCTTATTTGAGGTCGTTTTAGGACAAAAATCAGGGTTGCGCATCAGTTATCGTTGTTGCCAAACGTGTCTTTTACCAATCGTCATCATTGACTTCTTGAATTTCGTTGAGAACTGATTTCTTGAAGTCAGAGATAAGCGCAGTTATTATAGGATCAACTTCTTCATACATTTTCGCTGTTTTCTTATCTCCCTTAATGTATCCCTCTTTTTGGAACCCTTCTTCCAACGTTGAGTTACGTGCTTGGCTACTAGACGCAGAAATAAAATCATAATGAATGGAGAAATTGTCAACAATAACTTTCAATCGGTTCTCTTTGAAATATGTTTTGAATTTGAAATTGAGGATAATATTTCTATAAGCTGACCCCCACCATCCATAATTCTGATCGCTCAAAATTGCGTTACCAGTGGCTATAATAGCGTCCTTGTCTTCATCATCCAATTGAACCATGTTGTCACTGGACTTTAACGTACCAATTATCCAGTTTTTTGAACGTTCATAAAGTTCCTCTTTACTGAGATTTTCGCCCTGAATAACTTGTTCGAATTTGAATTTTCCTGAATCAGGATCTCTAGGAATATCTTGACAAAAGCCCGTCAAAGTCGTTAACAAAAGGAGGGATATAATAATAGTTTTCATATTTAATTATCAATGAGGTGTCCGATATGTTTGCCAACGTGTCACAGCTAAGAAACGTGGGGCTTTTCAGCGTTCCGCCCCATGTTTGCTTAACAATTGTGCCTGTTGCACAACTCAAATATAATTGTTAAAAACCCAAATTGTGGTTTTTATCCTTGTAAAGGAAAAATTTAGCACTTGTGCCTATGCAAGGAAAAAAGGACTATTCAGAAAAACTGTTTATGAGCTTTCAGTTGAGCGAGCGTGTCCCCTAAGACAACTTCTATCGCAGACTGAAGAGAAGAACCATGCTCAATTTTCAGAGAAATAAAACTGTAAT
>JBBDRU010000081.1:0-1506 GCA_040905305.1 Salibacteraceae bacterium
CTTGAAGAAATATACTCCACTTTTAAGGTATGAGATGTCAATTGGTGCTTTATCATTGTTAATGATCGATATTCTGTCTCCATTTATGGAGTAAAGGCTAATTGGAAATTTTGAGGACTTCACACCCTTTAATTGAATCTGATCTGTTGCGGGATTTGGGAAAACGCTCATTTGATTCTTCGCTATTGAATTTTCCAAAACTCCATCAGGAACGGTGTCTGTGTCGGTAGTATCACCATCTAATTCGCTGATGCTAAAATCAGCCAAAACAGCATTATCCAAATTATTTAGTCCGTTACCGTTCACAGCATTAGCGCCTAAAAAGAAGGTAACGCTTCCCGCACCAGAGTCGGGAGCAGTCCAATCAACCAAAAAGTCTCCTGAAACAGATGGGGCACTGTGTTCAGCATATTGCCTGCTAGAAGAATTGGATAATTTGGTATCGGTTCCAGGATTGCTAAAACCACCGATTGGATTTCCACCATCGTTTTGGATATCAATCATTTGAAATCCATATCCTGATGGGCTGCCGGTAGATGATTCCACCCCAACAGAAATCGTATAAACCTGATTCGGAGCGTATTCACTTACTTCATTTCCTGCAGTGTCCACCATAGAGAATTCAACACTCACGGTGCCGAATGACCCACCAGTATGGCATGATGTGCAAGTATTGGGGCCGTCCCCTGGCGCTCCTGTAGCGCGATTTCCATTGGACGCTGGACCATTGGCATTAGACTGTAATATCAAGGCTGCTGCCAATACTATCGATGAGAAAAAATACGTGTAACGGTGTTTCATAACTTTTAGGTTTAAGATCAAAGACGCAAGGTAATGAACTTTGGTTAGTACATCTATGCATCCATTGAATCCGCCCTATTAAAACAGTACCTTTGCAGCCGCAAAAAATACATAACATGATCGCAGCCAACAACGTATCGCTTTCCTTCGGAAAACAAAAACTTTTTGACGAAGTAAATGCAAACTTCACCGAGGGTAATTGCTATGGCGTAATCGGGGCTAATGGTGCCGGCAAGTCAACCTTCCTTAAAATTCTGGCGGGAGAGGTAGAGCCTAACACCGGACATGTAAGTATTGACCCAGGAAAACGCATGGCTGTTCTCAACCAAAACCACTTTGCTTTTGATGATGTTCAAGTTCTTGAAACGGTTTTGCGCGGTCATCACCGACTATTTGAAGTGATGAAAGAAAAGGACGCTATTTATGCCAAGCCTGATTTTTCTGATGCTGATGGCATGAAGGCTTCTGAACTGGAAGAGGAGTTTGCTGAAATGAATGGGTGGAATGCCGAATCTGATGCAGCGGCTCTTCTCAGCGGTTTAAACATCAAAGAAGAAAAGCACGACTTGCTGATGAGGGATCTAAGCGGAAATGAAAAAGTAAGGGTTCTATTGGCTCAAGCGATTTTCGGCAATCCCGACATTTTGATCCTCGATGAGCCTACCAATGATCTTGACCTTGAAACCATTTCCTGGTTAGAAGATT
>JBBDRU010000082.1:0-8945 GCA_040905305.1 Salibacteraceae bacterium
CTTCATCGATGCACCACAGTTTCAAACACGGGATGTTGCTTATGTGCCTATTCAACCCATAATTGATGGATTTTTTGAACCGAGCGATGTGGTTGCAGGATTTGATGAATTAATCTATGTAGTAGATAAAGGCACAAGCGAAATCATTTCCTTTGACCAAAGTGGCCGCGAACAAGGTCGATTTGTGCTACCGGGTGTCAGAAAAATCATTCAAGATCGACAGCTCAATCTGTTGGCCATTGCAGATCATGACACGACCATAAATGATGTAAGCTATACTTTGACCGCTTTGTACCGATTAAACCTAAACAGTGCACTTGGATACAATTTAAAAAACGCCCGTGTGGTCAACAAAATCATTCATCCCTTTTATTTCAAAACAAGCTTTAGTAGTTTGGATGCAGAAGTCAAGTTTACTTCTGTGGATATCATGGGAGACAACAGTTTTTACCTTACGCGTACGGGACCAAGAGACAACGAAAATCAAGTGGGCGGAACAGATGATGGAATCGTGCTCTTTAACGAAATAGATGAATATGTTTCCAACATATTTATCAGCACTGATGTGGGCTTTTTCAGAGGCTATTTCAAAACACCATTGTGCGTTACCACTACCGCAAAGCCTCGCCAAAGCCCATCTGTTAGCGATGCAAAAAATTTCTACGTTGCCATGGCCGAGCCCTCAGTGCCTATTAAGGTTCAATCGATTCAATTCTTTGAAACCGAATTTGGCAGTTCTTATGAGGTTGAAATACTAAATTATACCGACACATCAAGAGCCACTGATTTTTTATATCGCCCCAATCGATTCCAAAACCCTGTTGATATGACCCTCACAGGCGATGGCACGAACTACCTTTTTGTGGTAGATCAAGCAACTGATTCCATTTATCAATTTACCACCCGAGGGCTTGAAGGAATCACACCACCTCCGGGGTCATCTGAATCAAAAAACATTATCGCTTCTTTTGGTGGAACTGGAGAAGGAGCTACACAGTTTAATAGTCCTTCCGCTGTTGCTTATCTCGATGAAATTCTATATGTTACAGATCAAGGAAATGGTCGGTTACTTCGCTTTAAACTAACTACTGATATAGACTAATATGCGCAAATTCATACTTCTAACACTTGTTTTATCAAATGCTAACTTTTTCTCTTTTTCCCAAACAACCCTGCCAACGTCATGGGATTTTGCCACCACTCCGGCAAGTCTTCCGACCGGCTGGAGCACGAATACAACCGCCAGCTATTCCAGCGGCTTGCAAGACCAGACTGGCGGAACAAGTAGAGCGGGAAAAATGCAGGCAACAGGTCATCATTTTACCATAAACTTTTTTGACGAACCTGGCTCAATCAGCTACAACTTGAGGGCATACAGTTCAAATAGCGCAAACTTTCAGGGCACACTATTAGTTGAAGAAAGTGAAAATGGCACCACATGGTCAACATTGCGGATATTTTCAAACAATGATTTTGGAAACAGTTGGGATTTTTTCACCGACACACCCGATGCTGATTCACGCTATATAAGGTTTAATCTTAGCAACAAGGTTTCAGGCATTAACGCTGGTATTGATGATGTCACTATCTCAGAGGTAGTGCCTTTGAATGCAGAAATCAATGTGGTTTTTGAAAATAGCAATGTGCCAAATAATACAGGAATTCAATTCGCATCACCTGTTAGCACAGCTACCATGCTCAAACTGGGTGTTGAAAATCTAGGTTCACAAGGTACGCTCTACCTTAGCTCAACAAGCATTACGGGTTCGGCAGCCGGAGATTTTTCGGTAACCACATTGCCGGATTCTGTTACCCCGCTGGGAGCAGACACGCTGGTCATCAGTTTCAACCCAACCATTGCAGGAAGCAGACTTGCGACACTTTCAATCGAAAACAATGATTCAAATGAAGATCCTTATGTGGTTTCTTTGGAAGGAATTGGTGGCACAGGAGCAACAGAACCTGAAGACAATCCAAGCTCGCTAACCACAAACGTGAACAAGACCTATAGGGTTAAGTCCAGCTTTAACACAGTAAACGCTGAAGGCTATTTAGTTTTATTTAAACGCAACAACTCCATCAACGCAACAGTTGATGATGGAGTCGAATATGAAAAAGGGCAAGGGGTTGGAAACGCTAAGGTGGCTTACATCGGTGGAAACTCCACATTCTGGCTAAAGGAAGCTACGGCCAATGACACTTTTTACGTGGAGGTATATGCTTATAACGGTTCAGGTTCATTCATCAATTACAAAAACGATGACCCCTTAAGTGAGACGATCATTACCGCTTCTGCCACATTCAGAACCAACAATTATTACAACGGAGTTGATCCGCTTCAAAACACATTTATTGAAGATCTACACGATGTTGTAAACCCGCATATGGTGCGTTTTTACAGTAATTATGCCCCCGATATGATTCCGCGCTTCGTGGCGCGAGACACCACCAACAATCAACAGGTAGTTACAGGAGTTTATAGCAATGATAAAGTGGTTTTTGACCCTCCTTTTGGGTGGCCAGAAACAGGCATGAACCGTGAGCACACCTTGCCATCAAGTTGGATGCCAACCTCAGGAAATACTGGAACACCTGAATATCAAGACTTTCATCATTTATTCCCAACCATAGCCACAGCAAACGGTCAACGAGGCAATGCACCATTGGGCGAAGTGATAAACGTGAGCAGTTCGTATGGCGATGGGAAGCGCGGGACAGATTCATTTGGAAACACTGTTTATGAGCCAAGAGCCTCTCAGAAAGGAGATGCTGCACGCGCCATATTTTACATGCAAACCACCTATCATAACCCACAGGCCGGAAACAGTTGGGCACTGAACGACCTGCAAAGCAACGGGCCAAACCAACGACTTGATGTTTTACTTCAATGGCATATCAGCGACCTCCCCTGCGGTTATGAACAAGCACGAAACGACTACTTGGATTCTTTGCAGCAAAACAGAAACCCCTTTGTTGACAGCGCATATAGGGCTTGTTACATCAACTTTAAGACGATGGAATACATAGCTGAACCAGACAGTGAATGCCTGGCGCAAACAGTTGGTATGATTTCTCCACCCAATGATACAAGCGACACTTCAACCGGCACGTCATCTATAAATAACAACCATGATAACTTCATTTTTTATCCGAACCCTGCCAAAGATTTTGTGATTGTTGGATTTGAGGATAACAAATGGGCAGATGTTACCGTGTATGACATAACTGGAAAAGTCGTCCTGCAACAATCAATTCAAGGAATCTCAACTCTACCTTTGTATGGAATAAGAAAAGGTATCTACCTCGCTCGGTTTACAACTAGAGATACACAGCATTCACAAACAATTAGGTTAGTTATTGAACCATAACTGACCTCTATTCTTCAGTCAAGAAAAGCTTTACTTCATCAACGAAGCGATCGGGTTGCTCTGCATGCAGCCAATGGCCTGCATTTTCTATGGTACACAAGATCGAGTTAGGAAATAGCACTTTGATATCAGGCCAATCTTCATCAAGTATGTAGTTGGAATTACCGCCACGAATGAAAAGAGTAGGACCATCAAAATTCATCTCATCAATCGCCTCACCAACATTTTCAATATTTTTTTCAATTGCGTCTAAATTAAACCTCCATGCAAATGAGTTTCGCTTTCGATGAAAAAGACTTTTGAGTAAAAACTGACGAATACCTGTCTCTGGAATATACGGTTTCATGTATTCTTCCGCATCGGTTCGTTTTTCAAGAGCATCAAGAGGTACTGCACTTAAAGCCGCCAAAATATGTTCGTGCCGCACTGGATAATACTTGGGGCCAATGTCTGCAACGATCAGTTTAATCACCCTCTCAGGATATTTTTGTGCCAAAGCCATAACTGTTTTTCCTCCCATTGAATGACCAAGAAAGTTGCTAGACGTAAGTTCAAGTTGATCCATCAGTCCAATCACATCATCAACCATCGCATCATAATTATGCTCATCACTGTGGGGTGAGTGTCCATGATTTCTTTGATCAACGATCACCACTTTAAACCGTTCTGCCAAACTCTTTCCAGGACTTTGCCAATTATCAAGCATGCCGAGTAAGCCATGAAGAATAATCAGGGGTTCACCTTCACCAAATGTTTTGTAATTAAGCTTCATGATAATTTAGACAAATACATTTGAACAGTGTTCTCAAGGCCGAAGTATAGCGCATCAGAAATAAGTGCATGACCAATGGAAACCTCGTGCAGCGGTTTCACATTTTCAGCAAAAAAAGCAAGGTTATCCAAACTTAAGTCATGTCCGGCATTCACGCCCAAGCCCACCTCATCAGCATGATTTGCAGCTTTTGAAAATGGATCGACAGCAGCATTTTTGTCCGCGATAAACTGTGTTGCATAAGATTCGGTGTAAAGTTCTACACGATCAGCACCAACAGCCTTTGCGCCATCAATAAGTTGAAAGTTCGTTTCGATAAAAACAGATGTTCGAATGCCATAGGATTTCAACTCACTCAACACCTCCGATAAAAAAGCACCGTGTTGCAATGTATTCCATCCGGCATTGCTCGTAAGTACGCCTGGAGGATCGGGAACTAATGTAGCCTGAGTGGGCTTAGCTTCAATCACCAAATCAAGCCAGTCTCTGCTCGGATAGCCTTCGATATTGAATTCAGTTTTAACTAATCTGCTCAATTCACGCACATCATTATAAGTAATGTGACGTTCATCAGGGCGAGGATGAACGGTGATTCCATGTGCACCAAATGCCTCTATGCGCTGGGCTGCAAGCAAGACATTTGGAACATCGCCACCACGTGCATTTCGTATGGTAGCTACCTTATTGATATTAACACTGAGCTTGGTCATGCAAAATTTTACATTTGTCTTACAAATGAACGGTTTTACGCGTCTTTAATAAAGCAAGTACCGATTAAAATATGTTAGCTGAAGAACTCATTGCAGACGAAATACCCCCATTAAAAATTACCGACTCAGGAGAAACGGCATTGCACTGGATGGATGAGTTCAAGATATCACACCTAAGTGTGCTAGATAACGGAAGGTTTCTTGGAACAATTTCAGAAAGTGATGTGCTTGGAATGTCAGATATAAGCGAACCTGTTTCAAAATACAGAGAACTACTCAATCCCGCTTTCGTGATGCAGAGTCAACACATTTTTGAGGTTGTAAAAGTGGTTAACGATCACAAATTGAGCATTATTCCGGTTTTGGATAACAACGAGGTATATAAAGGTTCGATAACTATTGCTGCGCTAATGCAAATAATTGCTGATATGCCCGTAGCAAATAACCCCGGTGGCGTGATTGTGATTGAGTTGAATCAAAATGATTATTCCCTCGAATCTATAGCACGTATAATAGAAGAAAACAACACCAAAATTCTGGGCACCTTCGTTACCTCCCATGCAGATTCCACCAAAATGTTGCTAACGATAAAGGTGAACAAGATTGAGATTCGATCCATTATTGCTGCGCTTCAGCGTCATGAATATACCATTACCTTTTTCGAACAAAGTGAAGATGCCAATGCGGATATTCGGGATCGATTTGATTCGTTTATGAACTACCTGAACCTATAACTTCTTCGATGAAGCGAGTATGGTTTTTCCTGCTGTTGGAACTATTGCTCCATTCCTTCAATGCAAATAGCCAGGAGGAAGTGATCGTTACCAATATTATTATCATCGGAAATGATCGAACCAAAGAACATGTTATCCTCAGGGAGATTCCATTTAAAAAAGGAGACACATTGCTCAGGTCGGATTTATTGGCGCATAAAAAAGAGGCCATTCAAACCCTAACCCAAACCACCTTGTTCAATTTTATCGAATGCAAGTATCATGAAGTCGGAGATGATAAAATTTTTTGGGAGTTCAACGTTCAAGAGCGCTGGTATGTGTGGCCGGGAATTGTATTCTCGCTGGCAGAAACCAATTTAAACAGTTGGTGGCAGAACAAAGACTTTGAACGGATTAACTATGGGTTTTATGTTCAAGACCTTAATTTCAGGGGACGAAGGGAATCACTGACCTTGAACTTTCAATACGGCTGGACACGAAAGATTGGTTTCAATTACCAAATTCCGGGAATCAATAAAAAACGAACCGTTGGCGCTGGGCTTGAAGTGTATTATGCCAATAATCGAGAAGTGAATTATGGAAGTGCCGCTAATGAACGATTGTTCTTTAAAGACCAACGATTTATTCAGGAGGAATTTAAAATCAACGGTAAAATCGAATATCGACCTCGCTACTTCAATCGGCATCGATTCAATGGCGGAACCCACACCGTGATCATTGATGATACGGTTAAGGGATACGCCAAAGAATACCTTCCTATTCAAAGAAATCGCTCTCAGTACTTGTTTTTTAGCTACGGATTTAAGCGCGAAAAAAGAGACAATATTGGCTATCCCTTAACCGGATATGTATTTGATTCAAGTCTAGACCAAGATGGCTTAGGCATCATCAACGAAGATGACGTTATGATCACAAAATTGATGTTGACCTTAAACACGCATCATCACCTGCATGGAAGGTGGTACTTTGCGCAAGGATTAAAAACCAAAACCACTTTGCTCAATGCCAATGAAACCCCGTATTTTTATCAACGAGGTCTGGGATATGGTAATGCTTTTATACGTGGATATGAGCTATATGTAATTGATGGGCAGCATCATGGCCTTTGGAAAAGCAACATTAAATACCAATTGCTGAAAAAACGAAACATCGACTTTAATCTTGGACTTCTGCAAAAGTTTGATAAACTCCACTATTCCCTATTTTTGAACGCCTTTGCTGATGCAGGATACGTTATCGACAATATCAACGCTGTCACCAACCCACTCGCAAACGAATGGCAATACAGCTGTGGACTGGGTCTTGACTTTGTCACGTATTATGACATTGTCATTCGTTTCGAAGGCTCGGTTAACCGCCAAGGTCAACCTGGGTTTTATATCCATTTCAAAAATCCCATTTGAGTTATGAAGAAATTTGCTGTATATGGCAGAGAGTTTAGCAGTATTCACAACGATGCGGTAAAGGAGTTTTTTGAACTCATTGGCCAACACGATGCGAGCATTGATATTTTTAAACCATTTGGTGATTTCATGAACGAGGCTGTCGGCTTGCCTAAAAACGTAGGTTTTTTCACCAAAGATGATTTTGATGCTGACAAATATGATATCATGCTTTCAGTAGGCGGAGACGGCACCTTACTGGATTCAACCACCTTTGTGAAGGACTCCAAACTACCAATTCTAGGCTTAAACACTGGTCGATTAGGTTTCTTATCAAGCATCAACCTTGAGCATAAAGCAGAAGCTATTGAACAAATTTTTAAAGGCGCCTATATGATCGACAAGCGATCGGTATTGAAAATTGAAACCGAAGACCATTTGTTTGGAAACGAAAACTTTGCTCTCAATGAGCTTACACTGCATAAAAAAGATACACAATCGATGATTGTAGTGCATGTTTATGTGGATGGTAAGTTCCTAAACACCTATTGGGCTGATGGATTAATAATCGCCACGCCAACCGGATCTACAGCATATTCGTTGAGTTGTGGAGGACCGATCATCCTTCCGAGTTCATCAAACTTCATCATCACACCTGTTGCCACGCACAACTTAACTGTGCGACCTGTGCTTATCTCAGATCAAAGCATCATCACTCTAAAAATGGAAGGAAGAGACGAAAACATGCTGCTATCTCTGGACTCTCGATCAACTACTATCTCACAAGATTGCATGATTACCGTTATGAAAAATGATTTTGAAATAAACTTGATCAGGCTTAAAAACCATAGCTTCTTAAAAACGTTAAGGCATAAACTTCATTGGGGATATGACAGACGTAATTAAAATCTAAACTCCGTTTCAGTGCATCTATAAATTATATTTGCACTGCTTAACCGAAGCAAATTTCATGAGAACACCCTTACTATTCACCCTAATCTTTATCTTATTTTTAGCAACAATCGCTGATGCTCAGCGCTGGAAGCGATATAGGCATGAGATCTATGGAGGTGCAGGAGCTTCTAATTTTTTGGGTGAATTAGGGGGCGGAGAGCAAGAAGCGCAGGATTTATTCATGGATTTTAATATTCAATCTAGTCGCTACGTATTGACCGGTGGTTACCGTTTCAAACTCAATGAAGTAGTAAGCCTTAGAGGTGGTTTAACCTACGCTAGAATCTACGGTTCAGACGAATTTTCAGGAGATCCACATCGCAGAAGTAGAAACTTGACCTTTCGCTCTCCAGTGATTGAACTTGCTGCGTTGGGAGAAGTATTTTTCATCAGAGAAAAAACCAGTAATCGATACCGTGTAAGGGGAATTCGTGGTTCACTCGGCAGTGGTCTCAGCGCTTATGTTCATGGAGGCTTGGCCGGAGTATATTTCAATCCACGTGCTGAATACAACGGCAAGTGGTATAGCCTGCAACCCCTAGGTACGGAAGGGCAAGGACTTCCGGGAGGACCAGACAAGTACAGCCGCATAACTTTAGCGCTTCCAATGGGCATTGGCGCAAAATACAGCATCAATAGAAACGTCTCTTTGACACTTGAATATACGTTTAGGCTGACGTTTACAGACTATATGGATGATGTGAGCACGACTTACTATGACCCGGTGGCAATAGCGAATGCCAATGGTGGGTTGGGCACCAATGATGGAGATGCTGCCCATTATTTATCAAACCCTGCAATTCCTGTGGAAAAGGAAGACGGCACAGAATTTCTGGCAGGTGGAGTTCAACCATGGGAAACAGCTCAACAGCGTGGTGATGCCACAACAAATGACAGCTACATGTTTGTGGTGCTCGGGATAAATTACAAATTCACTTCGAGAAAGACCAACCGTCCGAAATTCTAGAAGCATAGAATAAAATTCATTTTTCTTCGTTCAAACGCTCGCATGAAGCAATATTTGA
>JBBDRU010000083.1:0-1482 GCA_040905305.1 Salibacteraceae bacterium
TGAGTTTATTGATGAAACCGTTAATCAAACCGGAGTTGATTTGACTTATTTGTGGGATTTCGGTGATGGTTATTCTCGTGAGGATACAGCGGAGCACGTGTATGAAAATAGGTCAGGAAAAATCAGGAATTATAGTGTTAAGTTAGATATTACAAGTAATCAAGGATGCTTTAGTTCTTACACACTGGATAGTTTTATTGCTGTTTTACCACAACCAACCGCGGCTTTTGAGAGCACTCCTGATCTAAACGGAGTCAAAACCACCGAGCCGTTGGTTCAGTTTAAGGACAACTCGACTCAAGCAAATTGGTTGCGATGGGATTTTGGTGATGGAACAACAACCAATGAGAAAAACCCCGCGCATCAATATACTCGGGAGGGTGAGTACACTGTAACTTTAGTCGCCAAGAATTTCTTACAATGTGCCGATACCATCTCCAAAGTTGCCATTGTTAAACACGCTAACACCCCATTCATCCCAAGTGGATTTACACCCAATGGAGATGGCACTAATGATGTCTTTTTTATGGAAGGAATTCAGGATATGGTTAATATCAAAATGGAGATATTTGATCGCTGGGGTAACCTTGTTTTTAGTGGTGAAGGAAAAGACGTGGTGTGGGATGGAACAAATTCACAGAATAGAATAGTTCAACAAGGGGTGTACGCTTATCGTATAAGTTATGCAGATGAGCTTGGTGAGGAGTTCGTCCATCAGGGAAATGTCACTGTTTTAGGTGTTAGTCGAAAGTAACCTCAGTTGTTAATATTCACCAAAAAATATCATGTTGAACACAAATTATCTGAATTTGGTAGCGTTTGATTGCTCATTGCGACTTAAGAATAGTATAAGATCCTTCGACTTGACCGTTTAATATTCACTAAAATGAACAACAGGTACATGCATAAAGTATTAAGAAATTTGGTTTTAGGTATTGGGTTAATACTTATATCCTCGAACATTCAAGCACAGGCTTCCGATGCGCCAGGTTTGCCTTATCACGTGCCAACAATTATGGAAATAATTGAAGAGGCAGTTGAAAATCCTAGTGATACAAATGCTTTTGTATCGATGCTTTTTGAGAAGGAAGACTTCCCGAAAGTGACATTGGGCAAGAGCTTAAGTAATGGAGAGAAAGATGCAATTAGAAACTGGGTTGAAATACACATTCAGGAAATGCAGGAATTTCAACAAGCGCGTAAAAAGAATTATGACAAATTTTACCTCAATCAATAGATTCATGAATGCTAGATTATTGCATTGGACACTTGCCATTTTGCTAATGATGCCATTGGCTGAGAGCTATGTAAAAGCACAAACCGCTATACCTATTGGAAACCAGGCGAATACATTTACAGGTATGGTGAGGGGTTACTCTTTTACATCTCCGGTAAATTTCACCATCTGTGGACTCTACATACCGACAGATGCTTCTACTGGTGTTCAAAATGTTGAGGTTGTTCGGTTTACCAGCGCTGCTC
>JBBDRU010000084.1:0-1479 GCA_040905305.1 Salibacteraceae bacterium
TTATGACCGAAACGTCATCGATGTAATAATATGCCCCTCTGACTTGCTGACCAATGATGCCTTTTGGCTTTTTCATTTTCTCTGCCTCGGTGTCATCAGCAGATGCGAAGCTGCCTATGGTCAAATACTTTTCGCCTCCTTTAGCAATATAGGTTTGGCAGATATCCTCCCAATCAAACATCTCTTCAAAAATTCGATTTTGGCTATGAATTATTTGCGGTGTTATTGCATTTTCTGATAAAGCCTCGCCATCAACTGGCTTGTCGCTCAAATGCATACCTAAATTATTGCTGGCATATTTCGAAAGCATTGATAGCATTACGCTCATCTTCACACAATACACCTTTTCTTCCTCTAGGCCAGACATTAGCTTGATTTGCAAATAAGTTCGAGGATCACTGTCTTTGTAAGAATACATCAACACACCAGCATAGCTTTCACCTGTTTTTGCTTCAGCATCCCCAAACTTGTTGATTGGTACTCCCCAATCTTCACCTTTTGAACGGGTGCTAAACAGATCAGGGTTGTTTTCAGTTGCCGACTCCCATGGATATGCAAGTTCAATTGCCCCAGCTTCTTTCACTTTCTTTTGCACATCTTCAAAAGATGGATTTTGAACGATATTGCCCTGAGCCATGATGGTCAGCGATAATAATAATACTAACAGTGTGAGAATTGATGATTTCATTTTACGTTATTTTACTTGCTATTTTTAATCGTATCTATAAATAATTTAACCTTCTTCCAATCGGTATCAGGGTAAACTCCATGTCCTAAATTAGCTATGTGTGGTCCACCGCTGAACGAACTTAACATCTCATTAGTTTTTTGGACGATGTATGATTCATCTCCATATAAAACCGTTGGGTCTAAATTACCTTGAAGTGTTTTCTGCTGTTCCAAACTTCGAATATTCGCGGCATTCAGCCCCCAATCAAGGCCAACTGTGTTGAAATTCGACTTCATCAACGATTCCATAGCAAAATGTGCACCTTTTGCAAATACGATGGAAGGAACTGAATTTAATTCATCTGCAATTCTATTGAGATATGGCATACAAAACTCGTCATATAAACCTTCACTCAAAACCCCTGCCCAACTATCAAAAATTTGATAAAGAGAAACGCCTGCATCAATTTGATTTCGCATATAATTAATGGTTGACGTGGTGATTTTATCTAATAACTTATGTGATGCTTTAGGGTTAGCATGTAGCCATTTTCGGGCATTTGAAAACGTTTTACTTCCCTTTCCTTCAATCATGTAACACATAATCGTGAACGGAGCTCCGGCAAAGCCGATTACAGGAACACGATTCTCAAGGCGCTTTTTAGTGATAGATATTGCATCGTAAACATATTTCAACTCATCACCATCAATCACTTTTAACTGACCTATATCCCGCTCGGTCTTGATGACATTTGGAAAAAAAGGACCCTTGCCTTTTATCATTTCATAACGCAAACCCATGGCGTCTGG
>JBBDRU010000085.1:0-1432 GCA_040905305.1 Salibacteraceae bacterium
TGGTTATCGGGGAATAAAACGGCCATAAAATAGTTGTATCGCTTACCATCATTTGGGTTCCCGTTAGCCTTATCGCGAAACTCCTTTCCTACCAATGCCCCGGCAGCGGTGCGATGGTGTCCATCAGCCACATAAATGGAAGGAACGTGCTCATCGAAAAGTTGCTCTATGGTTTTGATTTTGTCGTCTTCCTTTACCACCCAAAGGGTGTGTTGAATACCATCAACAGTGGTGATATCATAAACGGGTTGGTCGGATTTCTTGACCTGATCTACGAGTGCATCCATCTCATCTACATGAGGATAACTGAAAAACACGGGTTCAGCATTTATCTGACCATAGCGAACATGATTTTTCCTATCCTCTTCCTTATCAGGACGTGTGAGTTCGTGTTTTTTGATGACATTATTAAAATAATCGTCTATGGCACAACAACCTACAATACCAGTTTGTTGTTGGCCGTTCATGACCAATTGATACACATAATAATGCTCCTTTTGATCCTGAACAAGCACCCCATTTGACTTTAGAAGCTCATAATTCTCTCTTCCTTTTTTATAAACGGCTTCACTATATGGATCAGCATCCGAAGGAAAATTGATTTCCGGCTTGATCACATGGTAAAAAGATACCGGGTTTCCATCGGCTTCAGCTTTTGCTTCGTCCGAATCAAGCACATCATAAGGGCGACATGCAACATCTTTTACTTTTTGAGGTACAGGCCTAACAGCCTTGAAAGGTTTTACAATACTCATTTAATTCAGCGTTTAGGTCGAGTAATTATTTATATAAGTCAATGATTTGATCAGCTAGTTCAACGCCAATGCGGTCTTGAGCTTCCACTGTGCTACCTCCAATATGTGGAGTTGCAAGGATTCGATCATGCTTGAGAATATCTTCACGGGGAGATGGCTCGCCAACAAATACGTCAAGTGCAGCTGCTTTCACCTTACCATTATTCAATGCTTCTAAAAGTGCATCTTCATCAATGGATCCACCGCGAGAGGTATTTACCAGGCAAACACCGTCTTTCATCTTTTGAAAAGCTCCTTTATCGATTACTGAACTACCATCTGATTGCTTTGGAACATGTAAACTAATAAAATCGCTTGTTTCAAGCAGCTCATCCATGCTTACTCCTTTGACTGTGATGCGCGCGGTTTGTCCTGCAATGACCAGCTTGATATTCTCTGATTCCTTCTCGCTGGAAGTAGTGAAAACTACATTCATGCCGCAGCCTAACGCATATTCAGCCAAAGCTTTTCCTATTCCACCAAAACCTATGATACCAAGAGTTTTACCTCTTAACTCCGTCCCTTTACTATAAGATTTTTTCAATGCTTTAAAGCCATCATTTCCTTGGTCTGGCATCTTTCGATAGGCATCATATGTGAAGCGCGACATAGAAAACAAAGAGCTCATAGCTAATTCA
>JBBDRU010000086.1:0-1428 GCA_040905305.1 Salibacteraceae bacterium
TCAATTGGCGGGCGTCTCGACCGAAATGGGTTCAGACCGTGTCGCTGGATCATCACTGACGAACATTTACTGCTCAGTTCTGAAGCCGGTTCATTCAAAGTGGATGAGAGCAGAGTGGAAGCTAAGGGATCTTTACAAGCCGGAAATGGAATTAAGATGGATCTGAGTGTAGGCAAAATCCATTTTAGAGATCCAAGTTATTCCCGTGAAAACTACGATGCTAATTTTGAGCATCGTTTAGAGATATTGAAACCAGCTACTTTAGATGAATCGGATCAGAGTTTTGCGAATATTCACTTGTTTAAATACACTCGCGAAGAGATTGAAAATCTTTTGGTTCCAATGATTACAGAAGGGAAGGAACCCATCGGCTCAATGGGTGATACTGCCAGACCAGCCATTTTTTCAGATCAACCTCGCTCCTTTTTTGACTATTTCTACCAAAATTTTGCACAGGTTACCAATCCACCTTTAGACTATCTACGTGAAAAGATGGTGACCGATCTGAGTATGTATCTCGGTAAAAGGCCCAATATTTTTTCACCAAAAGAGCTGATCCCACAGTTTCCGGGACTTGAAGTAGAGTCCCCATTACTCTCTTTGGGTCAGATGAAAACACTTAGAGGTATTAATCATTCACCGTCGCGAATTAAAACGGCAGAATTTGACATGATTTTTAATCGCGATCAGGGTGAAGTAGGGTTCAGGGCAGCCATTCGGAATATTATTGCTCAAGCTCTAAAAGCCGTTCATGATGGAGCAACGATTTTAATTATTTCCGATAGAAATGCTACATTCAGGCAACCACCCATTCCTAGTTTGCTCATGCTTCGGGCATTAGTAAACGAATTAAACGATTCCGGTTTACGATTGAATGTCTCCATCATCGTAGATACTGCTGAAGTGAAAAATACACACCATTTTGCAGCCTTGATTGGCTTTGGTGCAACTGCAGTCTGTCCTTATCGCGCTCTGGAGTTTGCACGGTTTGATAAACATCGAAAAACTAAAGCTCTGACTCCTGATGAAAGAGAATATAATCTGATCAAGTCGTTCAATTCCGGCCTTTTGAAAATAATGTCTAAAACAGGTATTTCGGTTGCCAGAAGCTATCAAAGCTCCAAGCTTTTTACAGCATTGGGGATTGGGAAAGAGTTGCAGGATCTGTTTTTTCCCGGACTTTTTTCACCAATGGGAGGGATTAATATCAAAGAAGTTGTCCTACAAATATTGAAGCATACAGAAGTTGCAGAGACCATGGAAGTGGATGGCAAACCCATTCACACCTATCAGTTTAAGGAGCATAACAAAGGGACGGAGGGTGAAAAACACTCCATGACCAACACACGGTCCAAATTGATTCACGATTTGGTGAGAAACAGTGATTTTACACTGAAAGATCTGGGACTTTTTGAAGAATTTCTGAAG